>NZ_JALNTM010000039.1:0-32914 GCF_023161845.1 Pseudoalteromonas sp. 2CM39R | reverse complement strand
ACGTGGCCGATTGTACCAACGTTTACGTGCGGTTTTACGCGTTCAAACTTTTCTTTTGCCATCTTAAAAAATTCCTATAAAGAAATTAACGCCTGACCCACTATTGGGCCAGACAAGCTAAATCATATAACAGCGCGAGCTGCAATTATTGCATCTGCAACGTTTTTAGCGGCTTCTGCATACTTCAAAAACTCCATAGAGTAAGATGCACGGCCTTGTGTTGCAGATCGCAGATCAGTTGCATAACCAAACATTTCAGAAAGTGGTACTTGCGCATTAACTTGCTTAAGACCACCGAATGCTTCTTCCATGCCTTCGATCATGCCGCGGCGACGGTTTAAGTCACCAACTACATCACCCATGTTTTCTTCAGGAGTGATAACTTCAACCTTCATTACTGGTTCTAGAAGAGCTGGGTTTGCTTCAAGCGCACCTTTCTTCATCGCCATTGAACCTGCAATCTTAAATGCCATTTCATTCGAGTCTACATCATGGAATGAACCATCGTATAGAGTCGCTTTAACGCCAAGTAATGGGTAGCCTGCAAGCACACCTTGAGACATTTGCTCTTGGATGCCTTTGTCTACCGCAGGGATGTATTCTTTAGGAACGGCACCACCAACGATTTCGTTAACGAACTCGTAAGTTGGCGCTTCATCATCCGAAATATCCATCGGTTCAAGTTTAAGCCAGACGTGACCATATTGACCACGACCACCTGATTGACGTACAAACTTCCCTTCAACTTCAACAGCTGAACGGATAGCTTCACGGTATGCTACCTGCGGCTTACCAACGTTACATTCAACACTGAATTCACGTTTCATACGGTCGACAATGATATCAAGGTGAAGTTCACCCATACCAGAAATAATAGTCTGGCCTGATTCTTCGTCAGTTTGTACTCTGAAAGATGGATCTTCTGCCGCTAGTTTACCTAACGCGATTCCCATCTTATCTTGGTCAGCTACTGTGCGAGGCTCAACCGCAACAGAGATAACTGGCTCTGGGAACTCCATACGCTCAAGCGTAATGATTGAGTTCGGATCACACAGTGTTTCACCTGTTGTTACGTCTTTAAGACCAATAGCCGCAGCGATGTCGCCTGCATAGACTACTTTGATCTCTTCACGTGAGTTTGAATGCATCTGAACGATACGACCAAGTCGCTCACGCTTACTTTTAACTGGATTGTATACCGCATCACCCTGTTTAACACTACCAGAGTAAACACGGAAGAAGGTCAAGGTGCCAACGAACGGGTCTGTCGCAATCTTAAAAGCAAGTGCGGCAAACGGTGCGTTGTCATCAGCAGGACGTTCTTCCTCAGTACCATCTTCAACGATACCTTGGATTTGTTTCACTTGTGTTGGCGCAGGCATATATTCGATAACAGCATCAAGCACAGCTTGAACACCCTTATTCTTAAATGCACTACCACACGTCATTGGAACAATTTCGTTTGCTAATGTACGCTGACGTAAAGCTGCTTTAATTTCAGCTTCGGTCAGGTCTTCACCTTCTAGATATTTGTCCATTAGTTCTTCTGATGCTTCAGCAGCGCTCTCAACCATGTGAGAACGCCATTCTTCTGCAAGCTCCAGAAGCTCTGCCGGAATGTCCTCATAAGTGAAAGTCATGCCTTGATCTTCGGCATTCCAGTTAATGGCTTTCATCTTAATAAGGTCAATAACACCTTTAAAGTCGTCTTCAGCACCAATTGGTAGCTGAATTGGAACAGGCGTTGCTCCAAGACGAGATTTCACCTGGTCCACAACTGTTAAGAAGTCAGCGCCAGTGCGATCCATTTTGTTTACGAAGATCATGCGAGGAACTTCGTATTTGTTCGCTTGACGCCAAACAGTCTCAGTTTGTGGCTGTACACCAGATGAAGCACAAAGAACAACTACCGCACCATCTAGTACGCGTAAAGAACGCTCTACTTCGATAGTGAAATCTACGTGTCCTGGTGTATCAATAATATTGATGCGATGGTCGTCAAATTGAGCGTCCATCCCTTTCCAGAAACACGTTGTTGCAGCAGAAGTGATTGTGATACCACGCTCTTGTTCCTGCTCCATCCAATCCATAGTCGCAGCACCATCATGTACTTCACCGATCTTATGAGAAAGACCCGTGTAGAACAGAACACGTTCTGTTGTGGTGGTTTTACCTGCATCTACGTGAGCGCAAATACCGATATTGCGATAGCGCTCAAGTGGAGTTGTACGTGCCATATGATCCTCTTAAAGGTTAAGGGCAGATTACCAACGGTAATGAGCGAATGCTTTATTCGCTTCAGCCATACGGTGAACGTCTTCACGTTTCTTAACCGCAGTGCCTTTGTTGTCAGCAGCGTCAACGATTTCTTGAGCTAAACGTAAGCCCATAGATTTTTCGCCACGCTTACGTGCAGCGTCTACTAACCAACGCATACCTAATGCGTTGCGACGTACTGGACGTACTTCAACTGGTACTTGGTACGTTGAACCACCAACACGGCGAGATTTAACCTCTACCTGTGGGCGAACGTTGTCAAGTGCAGCTTCAAAGATTTCAAGGTGCGACTTGCCTGATTTCTCAGCAGCCACGTCTAACGCACCATAAACGATTTTTTCAGCAGTAGATTTCTTGCCGTCTAACATTACTACGTTAACGAATTTAGCAAGAAGTTCCGATCCGAACTTAGGATCTGGAAGAATTTTACGTTGACCTATTACGCGTCTTCTAGGCATTTTGTATCTCCGGTATCTTCAGGTTTGCTCTTTTAGAGTCAATACCCAAAACAATTAATTTAAAAATTTAGTGCTTGGCCTTACTAACGGAGAACCATTAGCCCTTAGGGCGTTTAGCACCGTATTTAGAACGAGCTTGACGACGGTCATTAACGCCGGCACAGTCAAGTGCACCACGTACAGTGTGGAAACGCACACCTGGTAAGTCTTTAACACGACCACCACGGATAAGGATTACACTGTGCTCTTGTAAGTTGTGGCCTTCACCACCAATGTAAGATGTTACTTCGAAACCGTTAGTTAAGCGAACACGCGCTACTTTACGTAATGCAGAGTTTGGTTTCTTAGGTGTAGTTGTATATACACGAGTACATACACCACGCTTTTGCGGACAAGCTTTAAGTGCAGCTGAGTTACTTTTAGTAACTTTGCTACGACGTGGCTTACGCACTAGCTGGTTAATAGTTGCCATTTAAATAGCTCCTGAAATTAAAATTACTACTGAAAAAATAAAAAATCCGCCCTGTTTACATGCTCGTTACAAAACGTGCAGGCAAATGGGTGGCGGAATTTTAATGAGCAAAGTTTAACCTGTCAACCTTAACTCATCGTAAGGCAGAAGATAACTGCCTTACGATTTCTTAATCTATTGATTAAGTTGAGATTATTGGTTTCCAGAGATATCTGCGTTTAGTGCGTCAGTTAGTGCTTGAGTTGCCTCTTCAGCGCTTACTGTTTGCTCTTCAACGATTTCACCTTGCTTGCGACGGTTTAAACGGTCTTGGTGATACGCAAAGCCTGTACCAGCTGGGATCAGACGACCCACGATTACGTTTTCTTTCAGACCACGAAGCTCATCGCTCTTACCATTTACAGCGGCTTCAGTTAGGACACGAGTTGTCTCCTGGAACGATGCTGCAGAAATGAAAGATTCTGTTGCAAGTGACGCTTTAGTGATACCCATTAACTGGATTTCAAACTTCGCTGGGATCTTGCCTTGTTTCTCAAGTTCACGGTTAGAAATATTAACGCGTGCTACTTCAACTTGTTCACCGGCTAAGAACTCAGTGTCACCGCCGTCAAGGATGATACATTTACGTAGCATCTGACGAATAATTGTCTCAATGTGCTTGTCATTGATCTTAACGCCTTGCAAGCGGTAAACCTCTTGCACTTCGTTAACGATGTAGTTAGCTACATGAGTTACACCACGTAGGCGTAAGATGTCATGTGGTGACTCAGGACCATCGGCGATAACCTCACCTTTAGACACTTGCTCACCCTCGAACACGTTAAGTTGACGCCATTTAGGGATCATTTCTTCGTATGCGTCACCCTCAGCTGGAGTGATTACAAGACGCTTCTTACCTTTAGTTTCTTTACCGAAGCTGATAGTACCTGTGATTTCTGCAAGGATTGCAGGATCTTTCGGCTTACGTGCTTCGAATAAGTCAGCTACGCGAGGTAGACCACCCGTGATATCACGAGTCTTCGAACCTTCTTGCGGAATACGTGCAAGTACGTCACCTGGGTTTGCAGTTGCACCGTCTGTTACTTCAATCGTTGTGAATGAAGGAAGACGTGTTTCTTGCAGACCACGCTCATCGCTTTCGATGATTAGTTTAGGTTCTTTCGCATTCGCTTTACCTAAGTCTTTAACAACCACACGTGTTAAACCAGTTAACTCGTCTGTTTGTGCTTCGGTATTTGAGTCATCAACGTCGCTGAACGAGATTTTTGACTTGTGCTCAAGAACGATTGGGTGACTATGCGGGTCCCAAGTAGCAACGATGTCGTTACCTTGAACTTCTGCATTATCTTGTACTGCTAACACCGCACCGTAAGGTACTTTATAACGCTCTTTCTCACGACCAAAACTATCGATGATAGTGATCTCTGTTGAACGAGACGTGATAACAATCTTACCGTCTGTGTTTAATACGTACTTCGCATTGTGTAACTTCAATGTACCGTTAGTTTTAACTTGTACACTGTTTTCAGCAGACGCTCGAGATGCCGCACCACCGATGTGGAAGGTACGCATCGTAAGCTGTGTACCCGGCTCACCGATTGATTGTGCCGCGATAACACCTACTGACTCACCTGGATTGATGATGTGGCCACGCGCAAGGTCACGACCGTAACACTTAGCACATACACCAAAGTCATTATCACAAGTGATTACTGAACGAACGCGTACTTCATCCACTGAGTGCTCTTCTAAAAGGTCACACAGTTTTTCGTCAAGCATAACGTTACGCTTAACAAGTACTTCGTTAGTATTTGGAATTAATACATCTTCAGCAACAACACGACCTAATACACGTTCACGAAGTGCTTCTACAACGTCACCACCTTCGATAAGCGGTTTCATTGTTAAGCCATCTTCTGTGCCACAGTCGTCTTCGTTGATTACTAAGTCTTGTGCAACGTCTACTAGACGACGCGTTAAGTAACCCGAGTTTGCTGTTTTAAGTGCTGTATCGGCAAGACCTTTACGCGCACCGTGCGTTGAGATGAAGTACTGTAGTACGTTTAGACCTTCACGGAAGTTCGCCGTGATTGGTGTCTCGATGATTGAACCATCTGGACGTGCCATTAGACCACGCATACCCGCTAACTGACGGATCTGAGCGGCGCTACCACGTGCACCTGAGTCTGCCATCATAAACACTGAGTTAAATGAAGATTGCTCTTCTTCTTCGCCTTTAGCGTTGATTACAGTGTCTTTTGATAAGTTCGCCATCATCTCACGTGATAAGTTTTCATTTACACGTGACCAGATATCGATAACTTTATTGTACTTTTCACCAGCCGTTACAAGACCTGATTGGAATTGTTGGTTGATTTCAGTTACTTCAGCTTCCGCTGATTCAATGATTTCTGCTTTAACCGGTGGGATAACTAGGTCATCGATACCGATTGAAACACCTGACTTCATTGCGTAGTGGAAACCTGTGTACATTACTTGGTCAGCAAAGATAACTGTATCTTTAAGACCTAGACGACGGTAACACTCGTTTAATAAGCCAGAAATTTGTTTCTTACCTAGGGCTTGGTTGATTAACTCAAACGGCATGCCTTTAGGTAGGATTAGTGAAAGAATTGCACGACCTACTGTTGTTTCAACAATAGATACTTGCTCAACTGCTTCACCTTCTTCATTGTTAACTGTTTCGCTAATACGTACTTTGATGCGCGCATGTAGCTCAGCATTACCACTGCGGTATGCTTTTTCAGCTTCTTTAGGATCTTTAAATACAGTACCTTCGCCTTTCGCATTGATGCGATCACGAGTCATGTAGTAAAGACCTAATACAACGTCCTGTGAAGGAACGATGATTGGCTCACCATTCGCTGGAGATAGGATGTTGTTTGTAGACATCATTAGAGCACGTGCTTCTAACTGTGCTTCAAGCGTTAACGGTACGTGTACCGCCATTTGGTCACCATCGAAGTCAGCGTTGTACGCCGCACAAACTAATGGGTGTAAATGAATCGCTTTACCTTCGATAAGCACAGGTTCGAACGCTTGGATACCCAAACGGTGAAGTGTTGGTGCACGGTTAAGTAATACTGGATGTTCACGAATTACTTCGTCTAATACATCCCATACTTCTGCCACTTCACGCTCAACCATCTTCTTAGCAGCTTTGATAGTCGTAGCCATGCCGCGACGCTCTAATTTGCCATAGATAAATGGTTTGAATAGCTCAAGTGCCATCTTCTTAGGAAGACCACACTGGTGTAGTTTAAGCGTAGGACCTACTGTGATTACAGAACGGCCAGAGTAATCTACACGTTTACCAAGTAAGTTCTGACGGAAACGACCTTGCTTACCTTTGATCATATCAGCAAGCGATTTAAGAGGACGTTTGTTAGAACCTGTAATCGCACGACCGCGACGACCGTTATCAAGTAGCGCATCTACCGCTTCTTGTAACATACGTTTTTCGTTGCGTACGATAATGTCTGGTGCTGCTAGATCTAATAGACGCTTAAGACGGTTATTACGGTTAATAACACGACGGTAAAGGTCATTCAGATCAGAAGTCGCAAAACGACCACCGTCTAGTGGTACTAATGGACGTAGATCAGGCGGAAGTACTGGAAGTACTGTCATGATCATCCACTCAGGGTTGTTACCTGATTGGTGGAAAGATTCCATTAATTTAAGACGTTTAGTGATCTTCTTACGCTTAGTTTCAGAGTTAATTGTTGGTAACTCTTCACGCATTTCAGCAATTAATTGGCCAAGATCAAGTTCACGAAGCAAGTCTAATACTGCTTCTGCACCCATCTTCGCTTCAAACTCATCACCATGCTCTTCTAGTGCATCTAGGTACTCTTCTTCACCTAAAAGCTGACCACGCTCAAGCGTTGTCATACCAGGCTCAGTTACTACGAATGATTCGAAGTAAAGTACGCGCTCGATGTCACGAAGTGTCATGTCTAGCATTAAGCCGATACGTGACGGTAATGATTTTAAGAACCAAATGTGCGCAACTGGGCTCGCAAGCTCAATGTGGCCCATACGGTCACGACGCACTTTAGTAAGCGTTACTTCAACGCCACACTTTTCACAAATAACACCACGGTGCTTAAGGCGCTTATATTTACCACATAAACACTCATAATCTTTCACTGGGCCGAAAATACGGGCACAGAATAAGCCGTCGCGCTCAGGCTTGAAAGTACGGTAGTTGATTGTCTCAGGTTTCTTTACTTCACCGTATGACCATGAACGAACCATATCTGGCGAAGCAAGACCAATGCGAATTGCATCGAATTCTTCGGTCTTATTTTGTTGCTTCAGAAACTTAAGTAAGTCTTTCACCTTAGCTCTCCTGTCGGAGGTTAATCTTGAGGGCGAACCAATCGCCCCTACATTCTATTCGGCCTAACAGGTGCGGCTTACGCCGCACCTAAATGGCTTAATTTTCTTCCAACTCGATGTTGATACCCAGTGAGCGGATTTCTTTCAACAATACGTTGAACGATTCTGGCATACCTGGTTCCATCTTATGGTTACCATCTACGATGTTCTTATACATCTTAGTACGACCGTTCACGTCATCCGATTTCACTGTTAGCATTTCTTGTAGAGTATATGCAGCACCGTAAGCTTCTAGTGCCCACACCTCCATCTCACCGAAACGCTGGCCACCGAACTGAGCTTTACCACCCAGCGGCTGCTGAGTAACAAGGCTATAAGAACCAGTTGAACGTGCGTGCATCTTGTCATCAACCAAGTGGTTAAGTTTCAGCATGTACATGTAACCAACAGTTACTTGACGTTCGAACTGATCGCCAGTACGGCCATCATAAAGTGTAACTTGACCGCTTCTTGGATAACCACCAAGCTCTAGTAAGTCTTTGATTTCGCTTTCACGAGCACCATCAAAGGCTGGAGTTGCGATCGGTAAACCACCTTTCAAGTTATCAGCTAAGCGACGAACTTCATCATCAGAGAACGAGTCGATATCAACTTTCTGACGACAATCACCTAATTCGTAAACTTTCTTAACGAAGCTACGGATTTCGTGCAGTTCACGCTGCTCTTTCATCATTTCTTCTAAGCGCTCACCCACACCACGTGCAGCAAGACCCATGTGTGTTTCTAGGATCTGACCGATGTTCATACGTGATGGTACACCTAGCGGGTTCAGAACGATGTCTACCGTACGACCTTTGTCATCGTATGGCATATCTTCTACTGGTACGATAGTCGAGATAACACCTTTGTTACCGTGACGACCCGCCATCTTATCACCCGGTTGGATACGACGTTTAACAGCTAGGTATACTTTAACAATCTTAAGTACGCCTGGTGCTAAGTCATCACCTTGAGTGATCTTACGACGTTTGTTTTCAAACTTCTTATCGTATTCAGCTTTAAGCTCATCGTACTGGGCAGCTAGTTGCTCAAGTTCAGCTTGCTTGTCTTCTTCAGCAAGGCTTTGAGTAAGCAGCTTTTCAGCATTTAGTGATGCAATTGAATCTGCGTTCAGACCTGCATCAACAAGTAACTTACGAGCACGGTCTAATACACCTGCTTCTAAGATACGGAACTCTTCGTTGAAGTCTTTCTTCGCTTCGCGAAGCTGCATGTCTTCAACTTCTAACGCACGCTTATCTTTTTCAACACCATCACGGGTGAAAACTTGTACGTCGATTACAGTACCAGTTACAGAGTTTGGTACGCGTAAAGAGCTGTCTTTAACGTCTGACGCTTTCTCACCGAAGATAGCACGTAGTAGCTTTTCTTCTGGTGTTAATTGCGTTTCGCCTTTCGGAGTCACTTTACCTACTAGGATATCGCCGCCTTTAACTTCAGCACCGATATAAACAACGCCTGATTCATCAAGCTTGCCTAGTGCAGACTCACCTACGTTAGGGATATCTGCTGTGATCTCTTCAGGACCTAATTTAGTATCACGTGCGATACATTGTAGTTCTTGAATGTGGATAGTCGTTAGACGATCTTCTTGAACTACACGCTCAGATAGTAGGATTGAATCCTCGAAGTTATAACCATTCCATGGCATGAATGCCACGCGAAGGTTTTGACCAAGTGCTAAGTCGCCTAAGTCAGTCGAAGGACCATCTGCTAATACGTCACCACGTGTTACCGGCTCACCAACCATACAAGTTGGTTTTTGGTTAATACATGTATTTTGGTTTGAGCGAGTGTATTTAGTAAGGTTGTAAATATCGATGCCCGCTTCACCTGGAATACGCTCATCTTCATGTACATTTACAACGATGCGGCTTGCATCCGCATACATTACTTCACCACCACGCTTAGCAACGATAGTTACACCAGAATCTTTCGCTAGTGTAAGCTCGATACCTGTACCTACCAGCGGTTTGTCCGCGATAAGTGTTGGTACGGCTTGACGTTGCATGTTTGAACCCATCAATGCACGGTTAGCATCATCGTGTTCTAGGAACGGGATAAGTGCTGCCGCTACAGAGATCACCTGTTGTGGTGATACATCCATATATTGCTGGTCCATTTTGCCCATAAAGGTTGATTCACCTTTGTGACGACATGGAATTAGTTCATCAACAAACTCATTGTTTTCGTTCAAGTTTGAGTTCGCCTGAGCGATAACAAACTGACCTTCTTCAATGGCTGATAAGTAATCTACTTCATCAGTAACTACACCGTTTACCACTTTACGGTAAGGTGTTTCTAAGAAACCATAGTCATTCGTACGTGCATACGTAGACAATGAGTTAATTAGACCGATGTTTGGACCCTCAGGCGTTTCGATTGGACATACACGACCATAGTGAGTTACGTGAACGTCTCGAACTTCGAAGCCAGCGCGTTCACGTGTTAAACCACCCGGGCCTAATGCAGAAATACGACGCTTGTGCGTTACTTCTGAAAGCGGGTTATTTTGGTCCATGAACTGTGATAACTGAGATGAACCAAAGAACTCTTTAACCGCAGCCGAAATAGGCTTAGCGTTAATAAGATCTTGTGGCATTACAGCGTCAAGGTCACCTAAGCTTAAACGCTCACGTACAGCACGCTCAACACGTACAAGACCAACGCGGAATTGGTTCTCAGCCATTTCGCCAACACTACGGATACGACGGTTGCCTAAGTGGTCGATATCATCAACATCGCCAACACCGTTACGAATAGCGATAAGCACTTTCATAACAGCTACGATGTCTTCTTTCGATAATGTGCCAGGGCCAGTATCTGAGTCATAACCTACACGGCTATTGAACTTCATACGACCAACTGTTGATAAATCGTAACGCTCGTCAGAGAAGAACAAGTTATCAAATAAGGCTTCAGCCGCGTCTTTCGTCGGTGGCTCGCCTGGGCGCATCATGCGATAAATTTCTACTAATGCTTCTAAACGGTTGCTTGTTGTGTCGATACGTATTGTATCTGACATGTAGGCGCCGCTGTCCACTTCGTTGATATATAGTGTATCAATCTTAGTGTGACCTGCTTTAACCAATTCAGCCATTAGCTCAAGTGATAGCTCGTCATTCGCGTTTGCGATGATCTCACCTGTTGACTCATCAACATAGTTTTTAGCTACAACACGACCAATGATGTACTCATGCGGTACTTCTAATTGGTTAATACCTTTTTTCTCGATGTTCTTGATGTGACGCGCAGTGATACGACGACCCGCTTCAACAAGGACTTCACCGTCTTCGCCTTTGATATCAAAAGCGGCAGTTTCACCACGTAAGCGTGCAGGAACAAGTTCCATAAGAACTTTACCGTCAGCAACTTCAAACGTAGTTGTATCGAAGAATATCTCTAGGATTTCATCCGTTGAGTACTCAAGTGCACGTAGGATGATTGACGCCGGTAATTTACGACGACGGTCAATACGTACATAAAGGTTATCTTTTGCATCAAACTCGAAGTCTAACCATGAACCACGGTAAGGAATTACACGCGCGTTATAAAGTACTTTACCTGACGAGTGAGTTTTACCGCGGTCGTTATCAAAGAATACACCAGGGCTACGGTGTAGCTGAGAAACGATAACACGCTCTGTACCATTGATAACAAAGGTACCGGTATCAGTCATGAGCGGAATTTCGCCCATGTAAACTTCTTGCTCTTTAATGTCTTTAACTGTGCCTGGTGCTTCTTTGTCCATCACCACAAGACGCAATTTTACGCGAAGTGGAGCAGAATAAGTCACACCGCGAATTTGACATTCTTTTACATCGAATACTGGCTCACCAATACGATAACTTACGTATTGAAGCTCAGAATTTCCCGAGTAGCTTTTGATAGGAAACACAGAACGGAAAGCAGCTTCCAAACCGTGATCGCCATCAGCGTCAGGGACTAAGAATTTTTTAAACGATTCTAACTGCGTCGACAGTAAGAAAGGTATATCCAAAACTTGTGGACGTTTACCAAAATCCTTACGGATACGTTTCTTTTCAGAATAAGAGTAAGCCATGGGGTTCCTCAGCTTGCTGATCTTTGACCCGACCTGTTCTTGTAAGAACAGACTTAACTGGCATCTAAGCCAAGATGTACAACATTAAATTGTTGTTCTATTTCGCTCTGACACTTTCAACACCAAAATAGGTAACAACTTGAAAGTAAAGAGAAAATTAGATTTTATTTGCGTTACAGGATTGCATCGCTCTATAGCGCAAAAAGGCCGGTGATTAAATAATCACCAGCCCTTGCCTGATTACTCAGGCAGCGAACCTAGCAAAAGCTAGATTACTTAACCTCAACTTCAGCACCAGCTTCAGTAAGGTCTTTTGCAAGTGCTTCAGCTTCTTCTTTAGATACACCTTCTTTGATAGGTGCAGGAGCAGCTTCAACAAGTGCTTTAGCTTCTTTAAGGCCAAGACCAGTAGCACCACGTACAGCTTTGATAGCTGCAACCTTGTTAGCGCCAGCGCCAGTAAGGATTACGTCGAACTCAGTCTTTTCTTCAGCTGCTTCAGCAGCAGGACCAGCAACAACAGCAGCTGCTGCAGTTACGCCGAATTTTTCTTCCATTGCTTCAACTAGAGCAACAACGTCCATTACTGACATTTCAGCAATAGCATCAAGGATTTGGTCTTTAGTTACAGACATTACAAATTTCCTAATTATTACGGACTAAATATAGCCCAAAAAAAATATTACACCGAAAGTGAACAAAAAAACAGCTTAAAATTAAGCAGCTTGCTCTTCTTTCTGTACACGTACTGCTTCAATTGTTTTACACAATTTACCTGCAGACGCTTCTTTCATAGCGCTCATTAAGCGTGCAACAGCTTCGTCGTAAGTAGGTAGAGTTGCTAGCATAGCCGCGTCTACTACGTTACCTTCAAATGCAGCCGTCTTAACTTCGAATTTCTCGTTCTTCTTCGCGAATTCTTTAAAAATACGCGCAGCAGCACCTGGGTGCTCTGAAGAGAAAGCGATTAAGCTTGGACCAACAAGTGAGTCAGAAAGGCACTCAAAATCTGTACCTTCAACAGCACGTTTAGCTAAAGTGTTACGAACAACTTTCATCCATACACCAGCTTCACGAGCTTCTTTACGAAGGGCAGTGATAGCACCAACTGTTACACCACGAGAATCTGCAACAACTGCAGAAAGAGCACCAGTGGCTGCTTCGTTGACTTCAGCAACAATTGCTTTTTTGCCTTGAAGATTTAAAGCCATGGGTGTTACTCCTGGTTTAATGGGTTGCCGAAATTGGCTTCCCTGTTCTACTCTTCCCCATCAAAGATGGAGATGCTTTTTACGGCGAGAGCCAGAAGATTAGGAAAAATCTATCTGGGGATTCACACCGTCTACGTAGGTAAAATATTAAGGCCGAAGCCGCCTACGGTCTTGGACGGAAGCCCAATTTATCGTTTTTACCCGAAGGCATTACGAAATTATGGACTTCAACCCGAATTCTTTACTTGTTTCGAAATTAACTTTCTCAACAAAATGGCGCAAAATTATAGTTCAAATTTCGCGCCATGTAAACTCTTAATTAAGCAACAACTGTGCTTAGAGAGTTTTGGTCAACAGCAACACCTGCGCCCATTGTTGTAGAGATAGTTACTTTCTTCACGTAAGTACCTTTTGCTTGAGAAGGTTTAGCCTTCTTAAGCGCAACAATAAGAGCTTCAAGGTTTTGTTGAAGTTGCTCAGCAGTGAAATCAACCTTACCGATAGTAGTATGGATGATACCGTTCTTGTCGTTACGGTAGCGAACTTGACCTGCTTTCGCGTTTTTAACTGCTTCTGCAACGTTAGGAGTTACAGTACCAGTTTTAGGGTTTGGCATTAGACCACGTGGACCTAAGATTTGACCTAGTTGACCAACAACACGCATAGCGTCTGGAGATGCAACAACAACGTCAAAGTTCATCTCGCCTTTCTTAACTTGTTCAGCAAGATCTTCCATGCCCACTAATTCAGCACCAGCTTCTTTCGCAGCATCTGCGTTAGCGCCTTGTGTGAATACAGCAACACGAACTTCACGACCAGTACCGTTAGGTAGTACAGTTGCACCACGAACGTTTTGGTCAGATTTACGAGCATCGATACCAAGGTTAACAGCAACGTCAACACTTTCTACGAATTTAGCTGTCGCTAACTCTTTTAAAAGAGCAACTGCTTCGTTGATTTCGTAATCTTTAGTTACATCCACTTTTTCGCGGATTGTACGCATACGTTTAGTTAATTTTGCCATTATCTTAGTCCTCTACGTTCAAGCCCATCGCACGCGCAGAACCTGCGATAGTGCGAACTGCAGCGTCCATATCAGCCGCTGTAAGGTCAGGTCGTTTTGTCTCAACGATTTCTTCAAGTTGAGCACGAGTTACTGTACCCACTTTTTCAGTGTTAGGACGGCCAGAACCTGATTTGATGCCTGCAGCTTTCTTAAGTAAGTAAGCAGCCGGTGGAGTTTTCATGTCGAACGTGAAAGAACGGTCACCGTAAACAGAGATCACTACAGGAACTGGAGCGCCTTTTTCGATAGATTCTGTACGTGCGTTGAACGCTTTACAGAATTCCATGATGTTTACACCGTGTTGACCTAGTGCTGGACCTACTGGAGGACTAGGGTTAGCCATACCAGCGGCAACTTGTAGCTTGATAATAGCTTCAACTTTTTTAGCCATAATAAATACCTCATTTGGTGGGTCATAGCCTTGTGCGCGCGAGGACGCGTACTCTAACGGCTTCCCAGTTTAAAAATTGGTTCTCACTTTTTAGTGATAAAACAAGTTGTAACTTGCCCTAACACAAAAAGGCCGCTGATTATAAGTTAATCAGCGGCCTTTTTCAAGCATATTGCCAAATTATTAAACGATTTTGGCTGCTTTAATTTTTTACTTACTTGTCTTGCTCAACTTGACCAAATTCAAGGTCAACAGGTGTCGAACGACCGAAGATAAGAACAGACACTTTTACGCGGCTCTTCTCGTAATCAACTTCTTCAACAACACCGCTGAAGTCAGCAAATGGACCATCGATAACACGAACAACTTCGCCTGGCTCGAATAATGTAGCTGGCTTAGGTGCCTCAGAGTTCTCTTGAAGACGGTTTAAGATGCGGTCAGCTTCTCTTTGGCTAATTGGTGCTGGACGATCAGACGTACCACCAATGAAGCCCATAACACGTGCAGTGCTGTTCACTAAGTGCCAGCTTGCATCGTTCATGTCCATTTGAACTAGTACGTAACCTGGGAAGAATTTACGCTCTGATTTACGCTTTTGACCAGCGCGCATCTCAACAACTTCTTCAGTTGGTACTAATACTTCACCAAAACTATCTTCCAAACCTTCGATCTTGATGTGCTCAAGAATAGTTTGTGCTACACGCTTCTCGTAACCAGAGAAAGCTTGTACTACGTACCAACGTAGTTTCTTTTCGTTCTTCTCATCCGACATGGGATTAGATCTCCAATCCAGTTAAAAAGCCTACTGCGCGGAATAAAATGCCATCTAATCCCCAAAGGATAAGCGCCATAATCACAGTTGCAACCATTACAATTAATGTCGTATGTGTTGTTTCTTGGCGAGTTGGCCACACAACTTTACGTACTTCGATACGTGCTTCTTTTGCAAATGCAAGAAAAGTACGACCTTTTTCAGTTAGTGAGGCAATGCCTAAACCAGCTGCAACAGCAACCACTACACCAATAGCACGTAATAATACAGATTGGTCTGCATACATGTGGTTACCAACGACTGCGCCTGCTAGTAGCGCAATTGCTACAATCCACTTTACTGAATCCATCGCACTTGATGGTGTTTCTACATTCGTGCTCATAATATTTTTACCTTAACTACAGACACAACAACCCTGCGCTCTGGCAGGGTTAATCCATTAAAATCTAAACTTAAAAACTGACTTGTTTAAACCGATTTTTAATTTCAGACTTAGCACACATTGTGTAAAAAGTGGCAGGGGCGGAGAGATTCGAACTCCCAACCGTCGGTTTTGGAGACCGCTGTTCTACCAATTGGAACTACGCCCCTGCAAAGTGGATGCCTATTATACTTACGCAATTCATTAACACAAGAGTAAAAGATACCCATTAGTTAAAATCTCATCAGTTCGTTTAAAAATCAATATTAACATTGATTAAAAAGCAGTTTATTATAAACCCATTACAGGAACAAAAAAACAACATGGATCAATGTGCTGCTATTAAAATCCCCTTTTAATATTGTATTGTTATGCCTCATTTTGTTAATAGCTAATCAGGCTAGTGCACGTTCTTTACACCTTAGCACTTTTAATAGTCAGCAGGGCCTGAGTCAAAATTCAATCACTTGCAGCATCACCGACCAGCAAGGCTTTTTATGGTTTGCCACGCAAGGTGGCTTAAATCGCTTTGATGGTTATGAATTTAAGCGTTTTAAAGCTAACAGCGATCATAAAAGCATTTCAGGAAACTGGATCACCGGCTGTGTTAAAGATAGTAAAAACCAACTATGGTTTTCGACTGCTAGCAAAGGGCTTAATAGACTCAACCCTAAAACCGGTCTGTTTGAGGTGTTTTCTACGCGTCATCACGACAGCCTAAATGAAGATAAAATCTGGTCTATGGCGTTAGCTAAAGATGATGTTCTGTGGCTAGGCCACGAAAACGGTAAGTTAACCCGTTTTGATGTATCAAATAATAGCTTTACACACTTTCACTATAAATCAGCGCAGCCACTGGTTCGAGACATTGTTATTACCGATGAACTAATTTGGCTTGCCACAAATAAAGGGCTTATTTCATTTGACCCAATTACTGAGCAATTTACTCAGCATGCTCAGATCTCCGTGCCGCTCTGGCATCTCAAGTTGCTTAACGACGAAAAGCTGCTTATTGGCGCTAAAAAAGGTCTTTATATATTAAATTTAGCTACGCAAAGTAGTGAAAAAATTGAACAGTTTAATGGAACCTGGGTAACAGACAGCCTCGTTGACCAACAGCAAAACCTTTGGCTTACAAGCTATGGACAAGGTCTATACCTTTTACCTGCAGGTGCTGACTTACAAGAGCAATTCACTCAATATCGCCATGACAAACAAAATTCCAATGGCTTAAGCAGCGACTACCTGCTTTCTCTTTTTCAAGACTCGCAAGATGTTATTTGGCTGGGCACTGATGGCTATGGTGTGCACCGCTACGATCCTAAGCAGCAACAGTTCTCTCATCAATTAAAAACCTCTCAAGCTAATTCGTTAAGTCATAACTTTGTTCGTTCAATAATTAAAAGAGCCAATGGTGAGGTCTGGGTTGGCACCCGCGATGGACTAAATCTCAAAACAACGTCTGGTTATCAGCACTTTAAAAACGCCCTACCTAATAACAATATATTTGCCCTACACGAAGATGCTAACCAGCAATTATGGATTGGTACTTACGGTAGCGGTTTAATTATGTATCAAGACAGCCTTGATGAGTTTACAACTTTCACCATGCAAAGCCACCAGCTAGCCAGTGATCGTGTTTACGCAATTACCAGCGACAAAACAGGTGCACTTTGGCTAGGTAGTAACCAAGGCTTAACCCGCTTTGAACCAACCTCTGCCAAGGTGACTCACTATCAGCACAATGATGCGCAAAATAGCCTTGCCAATAACACCGTATTTACTTTGGCTTATGATAATGAAGAGCACGCACTATGGATTGGTACCCGAGCAGGGCTCAATAAACTCGATATCTCAACAGAGCAATTTAGTTTATTAGATGAGCAAAGTTCAAACGAGACAGGGCTTAGCCACAATATGGTTACCTCTTTATTACTCAGTGAAGACAGCATTTGGGTTGGCACCATGCAAGGCTTGAATCAGGTCAATAAACATACCCTCACAGTGAAACACATAACTGAGCAGCAAGGATTAGCTAACGACAATATTTTTGACATTCTTGCCGATAAACAAGGCACGCTTTGGCTTGCAACCAATGGCGGAATCACTCGCTATAACCCCAGCACACAGCAAATGCAGCAGTTTTTGCCTGAAGATGGTATTCAACACCAGTCATTTATATTAGGTGCGAGCTTTCAAGCTGACGATGGCGAATTATTTTTTGGTGGTATTAATGGCTACAATCATTTTTACCCTGAGCAACTAACCTTATCGCACACTCCCCCTACTCCAGTGTTAACTGAGTTATTACTTAATAACCGAGCAATTAAAAGTAATCATTTTGATAAGCAAACCAATGCGCTTGCTAGTGCAACTCAGACATTCTCGTTTGCAAAATCAGCGGGGGTTATCGGCTTTAAATTTAGTGCATTAAAAAATGGTGCGACTCCAAAACATTATCAATATGGCTACAAGCTAGCTGGCTTTGATGAGCAATTTTTATATACCGATGCATCTCTTAGGCAAATTAACTATCCGCAATTGCCTGCTGGGAACTACCAGTTATTGCTAAAAGCAAAAGATCAATATGGCCAATGGAGTGACAGTACACAGCTATTAGCGCTTACTGTTGTGCCTCCTTGGTGGCAAACTAAATTAGCCTACGGCATTTACTTTACGTTTGCTTTAGCACTGACTTGGCTTGTGTTAAATGCCTTGTACAAGCGCAAACTAGCTGAGCAAGAAAAGCAAACCGAAATTGAGTTAAACAAATTAAAAGATCAATTTTTAGATAACATTAGCCACGAACTCAAAACACCACTTAGCTTAATACTCGCGCCGGTAAGTCAGTTACAGCGAAGCAATGCAGACTCTCAAGCTCAATCGCAACTAGCCAGTATCAAACGTAACTGCCAGCGCTTACTTGAGCTCATCAATCAACTTTTACAATTGAGTCAACGCCCAAGCACGGCAATTTACACTGTCAGCCCTTATGCTATTACGCCATTTTTAACAGATTTAGTGGCGGATTTCAGGCCTCTATATGAGCAAAAAGAGCTGCAATTTAGCTTTACTGACACCACCACTAAAGCCTTTAAGATTAACCTTGCTCCTGAACATGCCCACTCGATTTTTAGTAACCTGATAAGCAATGCACTGAAGTACACCCCTGCAGGTGGCAAAGTCGATATTCACCTTAGTGAAGTGCAACAAGCGTTACAGTTTAAAATTACTGATACCGGTGTGGGTATTGCCAGTGAGCATCAGCAGTCTGTTTTTCAGCGCTTTACTCGCTTAACATCGTCAGAACCAGGTAGTGGTATTGGCCTGAGCTTAGTAAAACAGCTCGTTGAACAATACGGTGGTTCTATCAGTGTAAGCAGTAACATCGCTGAAGGTAGCTGCTTCACTGTATCATTGCCTATGGTTGGAAGTGCTGATAAGCACATTAATAGTGCTACGCAAGTTCTTACCTCACAACAGACATTGCTGATTGTTGAGGATAATGAGGAAATGGCAGAGCTACTCCTTTCTTTATTTAATAACGAGTTTAACTGTATCTGTGCTGCTGATGGTCAGCAAGCTCTCGACCTTTGTCAGTCAGACCTGCCTGACCTCATTATCAGTGATGTGATGATGCCGAATATGGATGGCTATCAATTATTAGCAGCTCTTCGAGCAAACCCGGCCACCAGCCACATTCCGGTATTATTACTTTCAGCTAAAGCAGATACCCACAGCCGCTTAAAAGGGCTGGATTTATTAGCTGATGACTTTTTAAGTAAACCTTTTGAACCGACTCTACTAGTAAGCAGAGTAAAAGGACTGCTTAATCTAAGACAAATTTTGAACCAGCACCTAACAGCACAACTGGCAGCTCCTCTGAATAGTGATACAGCCGCTGTAACAGTACAAAATAAAGATTATTCCTTCACTGAAAAGCTTAAGCAGACAGTACAAGCACACTACCAAGATGAAAGCTTCTCGGTTGAGCAGCTAGCCTCTGCGTTATGTTTAAGTCCCCGTGCGCTGCAACTAAAAATGAAAGCCTTGTACTCACAAACGCCTTCTGATTATTTGCGTAATACTCGCTTAGAGTTTGCAAAAAAACAGCTAATCGATAGCGCGTTAGCAATTGGTCAAGTCGCAGAGCAAGCAGGTTTTAGTTCACAAAGCTATTTTGCACGAAGCTTTAAGAGCTATGTTGGTTTATCACCAAAACAGTATCGAGAAAAATATCAAAAACATGCCGAATTTCGCGTCAGTGAATAAAGTTTTCGCCTGAGTGCTATTAATAAAACACTGATTTTTATAGCTTATCCATACAAACGTCAATAACAACAAAGCCCATAGTGCGGCGTTATTTACTGCATGAGATATAAGTTAAGGAAAGTCATATGCTCACCAAAACACACAAAGCAATTTCGATTACGTTACTTGCTGCGGCACTGACTGCATGCCAGAGTACTTCGACAACCACCAGCAATAACAACAGCCCTGATATAAACGAAGTTGCACAGCAGCAGTACAATGGCCCAAAAGCTCGGATCGCTGTTGCCCGCTTTACTGATAAATCAAACGATTCACGTTGGTGGCGTAAAGAAATTGGTGAAGGTATGGCCGATCAACTCACAACGGCATTAGTTAGCACCAATCGCTTTATTGTTTTAGAGCGACAAGCACTTGATGCCGTATTATCAGAACAAGACCTTGCTGTATCAGGCCGCGTGAGTGCAGCATCAGGTGCTGCGTATGGTGAAATAGAGGGAGCCGAAATTGTTGTGGTTGCCGCAGTCACAGAGTTTGATGATGACAACTCAGGCACTCGTGTCGGCAGTGGCGGCTTTATTGGCGATGTATTTAGCTCGGTATCGGCGGGTTTTTCAAGTTCGCACATGGCGATAGATTTACGCTTAATCGACACGCGTACTTCACGTATTTTAGCCGCTACCAGTGTTGAGGGAGGCAGTAAAGATTTTGACTTTACATCAGCAGCAACCAATTTTGGTGGCGCACTTGTTGGTGGTAACTTAAGTAGCTGGTCAAACACACCAAAAGAAAAAGCATTGCGCGAAGTGATCGTAAAAGCTGTTGAGTTTTTAGAATCAAAAGTACCAACAACTTATTATCGCTATAATAGCGATAACACCATTGCAGCAGGCCATACAGCCCCTGCACCACTAAAAGTAACCGCAGCTGCAGCTCCTGCTAAAAAGCCAGTTGCATCGGTTAGTGTTCCTACTCACAGAATGCCTTACTACGAAAAAACAGACTTAGCGATGTCACGACTAAACTTGGTTTGTTTGGGTTATTTGAAAAGGCAGCCTCACTACGAAGAATATGAAATAGAAGACGTAGAGTACGATGAAGCAACGGTGATTGCTCTCACTGAGTATCAGCAAGAAAAACAGCTGAAAGTGACAGGCCTTGCTGATGAGACAACTAAGAAGTCTCTTGATGATTCAGGGTGTATTGCCAAAACGAACAAATCAAGTTTAGAAAGCTTTGGCAGTATGTTTAAATTTAACTAAGCAAACTAACAGCCAGTGCCCGCACTGGCTGTTTAAAACCTTAGTTTGTACCTTTCACCAGTGGTACACCATTGTTACCAACAGGAATGTAAACTGTTGTATGGTTAGGTGACTCAGCCATCTTTAACTGCGCATTAATAGCTTCATGTTGTAGATAATTTGGCGTCAAAGTGGCATTAATAATTTTTTGTGCCTGTGCAATACCTTTCGCTTCTTCTACACGTATCTCAGCATCTTTTCGTGCAATTTCTTTTTGCGTTTCTTTTTCAGACAGTAATTGTTGTGCAGCCAACTTTTTCTCAACAGCATTAGCAACAATAGCCGGATAGTTAATATTTCCCACTACGACATTGGCGAGCTTAAATGGCGTTGGCTCTAAATACGCTTTTAACCGAGCTGTTACTTCTGCTGCTATTTTCTCGCGATTAGTTTTTAACACACCACTATCGTATTGCTGCACTATATCACGCACATAAGTTCTAAATGTTTCACGAACAAATCGCGGATACCAATCTTCACCACCGTATTGCTCAACCACCGCTCTGACAGAGCCGCTTTCTATTGAAATGACCGCATGAAAATCAAAACTAATATTTAAGTCATCGTTAGCTAAGATTTTAAATGCTTCAGTATACGTGTTCGGGCGCATATCAATATTAATTACCTGATTACGCCACAGAGACATGCCGTAATTAGCTGGGCCAATCATAGTGCCTTGATAACCGCCTTCACCAAACACGCGCGGCTTTTCAAATACGTAACCTTCTTCACCCGCTGGTGTACTTGGGTTAGTACATGCCGTGAGCGATACAGCCACTAAACCTGCTAATGCTAAACTTGGAAAAACACTCGATAGAAGTGTTTGCGTCCCTGAACGTTTAAATTTCATTGTTGTTATCTCATTCCATTATAAAATTTGTAATAACTCACCACGATAAAAATCACATAACAACCAAATTTGTTGAAATGGATGCTGCTTAGGCACATCAAGATGAGTAAGTACTGACTTAAAATCATCAAGATGCCATATAGTACTGGCATTTCGAATTAATAACCAAGGCTGAGTAGACTCGTAGTGTTTCTTAGCTTTTTGTGCCAGCAAGCGATGCAAAGCACAGTGCAGACGCTCGTTACTCGGTGCTAAAGCCATTTCAGCGAGATCTCGTTGCATTGAGATAGACAGCGGCCGACCTAACACCGCCATTGCTTCTGTTTCGCTGGCATATAAATGTGCGACTTCAATATCAAGCCGTTCATCACCTTTATAACAACTCACGTCTGGTTTGCTCGGCGTGTTATGCCAAATATTACGCATACTTACGCCAAACTGCTTTTCGTAACAGCGCAAAAACAACTTTGCTGCGCCGTGCTCGAGCGCTATTTTCTCTTGTTCACTTTCACGATTCATTTAATGTTGCATACACATCTTTTAATAACCCAGAAGCGCCAAAACGAAATAGCTCAGGTTGTAAATACGCTTCACCCATAATTGACTCAGCTAGAGCTAAATACTCAGCAGCATCGGTGACTGTTCTGACCCCGCCTGCCGCCTTAAAACCAACCTTTTTGCCACTCGCTTTTATGCTGTTCAACATGATGTCTGTTGCAGCTAGCGTTGCATTAACAGCCACTTTACCTGTACTGGTTTTAACAAAGTCAGCGCCGCCATCAATTGCCAGCTTTGTTGCTGTCGCAATGAGGTCATCGCTTAATTCGCCACTTTCGATAATGACTTTAAGCTGCGCTTGAGTACCACATGCCTCTTTTGACGCTTTGACATACTCTAAAACTTTGCGCTCATCACCACCAATAAGCGCTTTATAGGGGATCACTAAATCAATTTCATCAGCGCCGCGCTCAATGGCAAATAAAGTTTCATTTAACACTTGCTCTAGCGGCTCATCCCCACTAGGAAAGTTAGTGACTGTCGCCACTTTGACTTGCTGAAGTTCGCGCTCAGCGAGTGCCAGTTTAGCGTCGCTTACAAACTGGCTATACACACAGACCGCTGCGGGAATGCCTAACTTAGGCTCAATACTGGCAACCAAGTTATTAATGGTTTCTGTTGTGTCGCTGTCATTCAGAGTTGTTAAGTCCATCAGTGCCACCGCTTGGGCAGCGCTTGTTTGCATTTTAGTCATAGCTCTTATATTTGTGTTGCCATATTAGTGACCTATAGTAGCAAATTTTTATCATTCGGCTATAAATCATAACTAATCACCATAAGGCTGCTTATTTACTTGTAACTCGCCGCAATCCCTTGTTAACTAAGTCTTAAGCCAAAACAAACCACCTGGTATAACTTTTAGTTATATAAACTTGGTTTTAATTATTTTTTACTTTTTTTAGAGCACTATATTCTGCTTGCCTGCAATAAGCAGTTTCTTGATGTGTTTTAGGGGTGAGAACAAAGTGCAATATTTACCAATCTTTACCAAATTAGACGACAAACCTGTGCTGGTAGTCGGCGGTGGAGATGTCGCGTTACGCAAATGCCGTGCGTTTTTAAAAGCGCGTGCTCATGTGACGCTAGTCGCCCCTGAATTTTGTGATGAACTTCGAGAACTTGCTGAACAAGGTGATGTAACACTCATTAACGACTTTTTCAAAGAACAGTATTTAGATCAGCAAATGCTGGTAATCGCTGCAACTGATATAGACAGCGTTAACAAAGATGTGTTCGAACTTGCTAATGCGCGCAATATTTTCGTTAACGTGGTGGATGATCAACCTAAGTGCAGCTTTATTTTTCCATCAATTGTTGACCGTGATCCAATCACAATTGCAATTTCAAGCGCAGGCACAGCGCCAGTATTAGCACGTCGTTTACGCGAAAAACTCGAAACGCTTATTCCACAGCATATTGGTCCACTTGCTACATTAGTTGGTAGCTTTCGTGACAAAGTAAAACAACGCTTTAAACACTTTGCTGACCGCCGCCAGTTTTGGGAAGGCGTATTTGATTCATCAGTTGTAAGCAAAGTCCAAGCGGGTAATTCCGAAGCTGCAACAGCGCAGTTAGAGCAATTGTTAGATGCAAAGCCAGAACCAGAAGGCGAAGTGTATGTTGTAGGTGCAGGCCCAGGTGACCCTGAGCTATTAACCTTAAAAGCACTGCAGTTAATGCAACAAGCCGACGTAGTTGTATATGACTACTTAGTTTCTGATGAAATTATGGATTTAGTACGCCGTGATGCCGACCTAGTTTGCGTAGGTAAACGTTTAGGCGATCACAGCGTAGCGCAAGAAGATATCAACCAGATGTTGGTCGATTTTGCCAAGCAAGGCAAAAAAGTATGCCGTATTAAAGGCGGCGACCCGTTTATTTATGGTCGTGGTGGTGAAGAAGTACAAGTGCTAGCTGCTAACAAAGTGCGTTACCAAATCGTACCGGGTATTACTGCTGCTGCAGGCTGTAGCGCTTATGCAGGCATTCCACTTACTCACAGAGATCATGCACAAGCTATTCAGTTTGTAACGGGCCACTGTAAAAAAGATGGTCAAGAATTAGATTGGCAGTCACTTGCCAAGCCAAATCAGACCTTAGCGATTTATATGGGAGTGATTAAATCACCGCATATTCAAGCACAACTATTAAAACATGGCCGCGGTGCAGATACCCCCGTTGCCATTATCGAAAACGGCACACGTAAAGAACAACGCGTGGTTACAGGGCAATTAGGTGAGCTGGCCGACTTGATTTCGCGTCATAGCATTATTTCACCCGCCTTATTAATTATTGGCGAAGTTGCATCATTGCATCATCAGCTTGCATGGTTTGGTCAAACAGAGCAAACCAGCAGCTTTGCCCAGCCAATTACTGGCGTAGCTTAATTTAACTTTTAATCATTTTAGTAGGACGACTAACAATGGCTTTAACACACCTTCAGCAATTAGAAGCTGAAAGTATCAAAATCATGCGCGAAGTTGCTGCTGAGTTTGAAAACCCGGTGATGCTTTACTCAATCGGTAAAGATTCATCAGTGTTATTACACTTAGCGCGTAAAGCGTTTTATCCAGCAAAGATCCCATTTCCACTTTTACACGTTGATACCAACTGGAAGTTTAAGGAAATGATCGAGTTTCGTGACCGCTTAGCTAAAGAGTATGGCTTTGATTTAATCGTCCACAAAAATCCTGAAGGGTTAGAGATTGATATCAATCCATTTGTACACGGCTCAGCAAAGCACACTGACATCATGAAAACGCAAGGCTTAAAGCAAGCGTTAGATAAATACGGCTTTGATGCTGCGTTTGGTGGGGCACGCCGTGACGAAGAGAAATCACGTGCTAAAGAGCGTGTGTACTCATTCCGTGATAAACACCACAGATGGGATCCAAAAAACCAACGTCCAGAGCTTTGGAATACTTATAACAGCCAAGTTAACCCGGGCGAAAGCATTCGTGTATTCCCGCTATCTAACTGGACTGAACTTGATATTTGGCAGTATATCTACCAAGAAAACATTGAAATGGTTCCACTTTACCTTGCTAAAGAACGCCCAGTCGTTGAGCGTAACGGCACGCTAATCATGGTTGATGATGAGCGTATGCCATTAGAAGAAGGCGAAGTACCACAAATGAAATCTGTCCGTTTCCGTACCCTTGGTTGTTACCCACTAACAGGTGCTGTGGAATCAAATGCAGGTACCTTAACTGAAATTATTGAAGAGATGCTGCTTTCAACCTCTTCTGAGCGTGAAGGCCGCGTGATTGATCACGACTCTGCTGGTTCAATGGAAAAGAAAAAACGTGAGGGCTATTTCTAATGTCTAAAACAAACGACACGATTAATGAAGTAAGAGAGTTAGGTATCGACGCCTACCTTGCTCGCCAACAAGACAAAAGCCTTTTACGCATGCTGACCTGTGGTAGTGTGGATGACGGTAAATCAACGCTGATTGGCCGCCTTTTACACGACAGTCACCAAATTTATGAAGACCAACTTGCAGCCCTGCATAAAGACAATGAAAAAGTCGGTAATGCCGGTGAAGAGCTTGATTTAGCACTTCTTGTAGATGGTCTTCAAGCTGAACGTGAGCAAGGTATTACCATTGACGTTGCTTATCGTTACTTCTCAACAGCAAAACGTAAGTTCATTATTGCTGATACGCCAGGACATGAGCAGTACACGCGCAACATGGTGACCGGCGCATCAACCAGTGATGTGGCAATTATCTTAGTTGACGCTCGTTACGGCGTACAAGTACAAACTAAGCGTCATAGCTTTATCTGTGACTCACTAGGTATTAAGCAGTTTGTTGTTGCTATCAATAAGATGGATATCGTCGATTTCGATGAAACCGTATATGAGAAAATCAAAGCGGATTACCTTAAGTTTGCAGAGCAACTAAACGTTACTAATATCAAGTTTGTGCCTATGTCAGCGCTTAAAGGTGACAACGTAGTTACACGCTCAGAGCACACACCTTACTACACTGATAAACCACTACTTGAGTTACTTGAAGACTCGCCAGCTGATGAACTTGATAACGGTTTTGAAGCACGTCTTCCGGTGCAATATGTGGTACGCCCTAACCTAGACTTCCGAGGCTTCCAAGGTACTTTAACGTCTGGCAAGTTCAGCGTGGGTGATGCGGTAAAAGTATTACCATCAGGTAAAAGCTCAAGCATCAAAGAGATTGTGACTTTCGATGGCAACTTAGATACAGCACAAGCAGGCCAAGCAATCACTTTAACGTTAAACGACGAAATTGATATCAGCCGTGGCGATGTGATTGTGCCAGCCGCTTCAAAAGCCGCTGTTACAAACCGTATTCAAGCTAAATTAGTATGGATGCATGAAGCACCGTTAGTACTAGGTAAAAGCTACAACTTTAAGTTAGGCAGCAAAAATACCTCGGCAGTGGTAAGAAAAATCGATCACACGATTGATGTAAATACCCTTGAGCATGGTCAAGCAGACTCATTACAACTGAACGAAATTGCGATTGTAACTTTAGAGCTTACAGAAACAATTTTGGCTGATGAGTACCACAACAACCATGAAACAGGTTCGTTTATCCTAATTGACCGCCTATCAAACCTAACCGTTGCGGCAGGTATGATTGAGCAATTACTTAGCACTGAAGAACAACAAAGTAGCTTTAGCGACTTTGAAGTTGAATTTAATGCCTTAGTACGCAAGCACTTCCCTCATTGGCAAGCGCTTGATATAACTAAGCTTAAATAATCACTATTCGCCTGTTATAGGAAGTAAAAAGCATGTATCAACAGCTGGTATTAACAGGCATTATGCTGGTATTAGTGGGGTGCCTTTTTGGCACTCGACTAAAACCTGCATGGTTATTTGTCGGCGCCATTGGTATTAGTTATTTAGCAGGGCTAATAAGCCTTGAAGATATGCTAATTAACTATGCAAACCCTTCTTTAATCACCCTTATTCTACTTGTACTCGTTTCGATAGCTGTAGAAAAAACCACGTTAGTACAAAAACTTGCTCAGTCTCTTTCGAAAGGCAGCCTGACAAGTTCGGTGACCAAGCTTGGTTTATCAACCGCCTTTTTATCATCATTTACCAATAATACTGCGGTAGTGGCATCACTGATTAGCTCGATAAAAGAAAGCCCGACACATTCACCGTCTAAGCTTTTATTACCTTTATCGTACACTGCTATTTTAGGTGGCACGATCACCCTGATTGGTACTTCAACCAATTTAATTGTTAATGGCTTTGCCGTTGAAGCGGGCATGGAGCCACTTGGTTTTTTTGATTTTACTTTGATTGGTTTAGGCGCATTGAGCGTCGGCCTTATCACTATTTTAGTGATGCTCAGGTATTTACCAGACAACGGTAAAAATAACCAAGAAGTCGTCCCCTTTTACCTTGAAGGTAAAGTAGAAACCGGCTCAAAGCTAATTGGTAAAAGTGTTGAGGAAAATGGCCTTCGCGAATTAAAAGACTTGTTCTTAGCTGAAATTATTCGTGGTGATAAACGTATTTGCGCAGTTACACCAAAACAAGTTATCAAAGAAGGTGACGTATTACTTTTTGTAGGTGATATAAAGTCAGTGCCTCTGCTTACCCGATTTGATGGCTTAAAAGTTGTTCACGACAAACATGAAAAAGATGTTGAGCACCTAGTTGAAGTCGTTGTGAGCCATTCTTCAAAATACATTGGTAAAACAATTAAAGAAGTTCGCTTTCGTGAACAATTTCATGCAGCCGTTATTGCTATTCGCCGCGGCCATGACCGTTTACAAGGCGGCTTAGGTAAAGTTCAATTGCAAGCGGGTGATTCATTGATCCTTGCGCCTGGCAAAGAGTTTTACTCGCTACCTAATTTAAAACGTGAGTTCGTTTATATATCAGGCCTTGATTTACAAACCCATTTAAAATCTAAGCAATCAAATATTGTGTTGGCAAGTTTTGCAGCCGTATTGGGGTTAAGTATTGTTGGCCTAGTACCATTAGTAAAAGGCCTACTCGTTCTTCTTATCGGCTTAATGCTAACTGGCACAATCAAGCTAAGTGAAGTAAAACGTCGTTTTCCGATTGAGTTACTCGCAGTAGTGGGTAGTGCTATTGGCCTTGCCAAACTCATGATAGGCACAGGCCTTGCCGGTGAAATTTCATCAGCCATGTTATTCGTATTAGGTGATTTTGGGCCTTACGGGGCATTTATCGCAATATTTTTAATGACGGTTTTATTTACCGAACTCATTACCAATAATGCAGCTGCCGCACTTTCATTTCCGGTAGCGTATGCACTCGCCGTTGGTTTTGATGTATCACCTTTGCCTTTTATTATGGCTGTCGCATTTGGTGCATCAGCTAGCTTCATTTCGCCATTTGGTTATCAAACTAACTTGATGGTTTACAGTGCGGGAAATTACCGCCTTAAAGATTACATTGCCATGGGCTTACCTTTATCGATTATTTACTCGATTACAGTATTAATACTTATACCACTGGTATTCCCATTTCAATAACGAGAGTAAAGACAATGGATGAAAATATCGTTTGGCATAATTACGCTATTAGTAAATCACAGCGTAGTGAGCAAAAAAAACATAAGCCAACCATTCTATGGTTCACTGGCTTTTCAGGTTCAGGCAAAAGCACAGTTGCTAATGCTCTAGAAAGCGCATTAAACCAGTTAGGCGTTCACACCTATCTACTCGATGGTGACAATGTGCGTCATGGCTTGTGTAAAGATCTTGGCTTTACAGATGAAGACCGCGTGGAAAACATTCGCCGCGTTGGTGAAACTGCAAAGCTAATGGTCGATGCCGGTCTTGTGGTATTAACCGCATTTATTTCGCCGTTTCAAAGCGAACGCGATATGGTAAGAAACTTAGTAGAGGATGGTGAGTTTATTGAGGTATTTTTAGATACCCCGCTCGATGTGTGTGAAACCCGAGATCCTAAAGGGCTTTATAAAAAGGCGCGTGCAGGTGAAATTAAGCACTTCACTGGTATCGACTCAGACTATCAAATCCCTACCTCGCCAGAAATTAAAATCGATACCAGTAAAAACACTCTAGACCAATCGGTGCAAGAACTGGTAGCGTATTTAAAACAACAGCACATTATAGGTTAAGTCATGAATCAAACGGAACTGCTAGAAGAAATCTTACTCCTCGCACGCCAAGCCGGCAGTGCAATAATGGGGATTTACGAAAAGGACTTTAATGTTGAGTACAAAGCGGATGAAAGCCCAGTGACCGACGCCGACCTAGCAGCTCACAAAGTGATTGTGAATGGCTTACAACATCTTACTCCAGATGTACCAATTCTAAGCGAAGAAAGCGCTGATATTAGCTGGGATATTCGTCAAACTTGGCACCGCTACTGGTTAGTAGACCCAATTGATGGCACCAAAGAGTTCATCAAAAAGAATGGCGAGTTTACAGTGAACATTGCCTTGATTGAAAAGGGTAAACCGGTATTAGCTGTTGTTGATGCACCGGCATTAGGTGTGTCGTATATTGCCGCAGAGGCAATTGGTGCCTTTAAAGATAAAGGTGATGAGCGCATTGAACTTAAGGTAACTCGTAAGCCAAATAAAGGGCTTATTCGTGTTGTCGGCAGCCGTTCACACCCATCTCCTGATTTAGCTGAATTTGTAAAACAGTTTGAAGATGTAGAAATGGTTTCAAAGGGCAGCTCGCTAAAACTTTGCCTTGTTGCCGAAGGTAGTGCTGATATATACCCTCGCCTTGGCCCAACCTGTGAGTGGGATACCGGAGCAGGTCATGCGATTGCCGAAATAGCAGGCGCAACGGTTAGCAAACTCGATGGCAGCCCACTACTGTATAACAGTAAAGAAGAGTATCTGAATCCGTTTTTTGTCGTATCGGCATTACAGAACTAGAGCGTTCCGTTAAATATCGTAGGCTGGGTAGAGCGTAGCGAAACCCAGCATCTATCCTGTCATCTTAACTCTAGCCCCTTTAATACTTCCTTATTTTACAATCAGTTTAACCTAGCCAATAAGCCTTTGTTCCTATAGTATTTTGCTCTCTCAAACTATTAAAGGAATAACCATGACGACTGTTGAAAAAGCAATTGAAGCCGGCTACGAGGCCCAAATTAGCGCACTTTATAAAGCCCTTTCGCAAGGGGTGCTTGCTGCTAATGGCGATGAAGACGAAATCACAGCAGCTGAGGCGCGTTTCAAGAAAGGTTTAGCATTTGCCGCAGACATTAAAGCTCGCGCACTTGCAGCAGCAGAATAAATACCACAACAGGGCTTTATAAATAAGCCCTGCCACCTTCCTTTGTAAGTCTCTCCTTACAGCATAGTTATCTAAATACAACGCTAAAACATGCATTCTTAATCGCTTTTCTATATGCTGCGCGACAATTATTATTCTAATAGTGGAGTGCTAATGAACACACATCAAGATGCTATGCCGTATGATGCATCGACAACAAGTAGTAACTCAAAATGGAACCTTCATGACACCCAGTGGGTATTAAGTTTATTTGGCACCGCAGTCGGTGCAGGGATCTTATTCTTACCAATTAATATCGGTATCGGTGGGTTTTGGCCTTTGATTATCATGGCATGTCTTGCCTTTCCGATGACCTACTTAGCTCACAGAGGCTTAGCCCGATTTGTTTTATCATCAAAAAAGCCTGAAGCGGATTTTACCGATGTTGTAGAAGAACACTTTGGCATTAATGCAGGGCGCTTAATATCTTTACTGTATTTTCTCTCTATCTTCCCTATCTTACTTATTTATGGTGTTGGATTAACAAATACTGTTGATAGCTTTATCGTTAATCAATTAGGTATGGAATCTCCACCACGCGTACTGTTATCTGGTGTGCTCGTTGGCGGTATGATCAGCTTAATGCTAGGTGGTGAAGCACTGATGTTACGTGCCTTTTCAATCCTTGTTTATCCGCTTGTCGCCATCTTGTTTTTCTTATCGATTTACTTGATCCCAAGCTGGCAAATGCCAGATGTAACAGTACCTGAGTTTTCTGGCTTCATGAAAACACTTTGGTTATCAATACCTATCATAGTATTCTCATTTAGCCACGCAGCTGCGATATCAAGCTTTGTACATGTACAACGTGCTCACTATGGCAACAATGCTAAAATGAAGTCAGAAGCAATTCTGAAGCGTACAAGCCTACTATTAATCGTGTTTGTTTTACTGTTTGTATTCTCATGTGTGTTGTCACTATCTACTGAGCAAATGGTACAAGCAAAAGCTGATAACGTGTCTATCTTGTCATTCCTTGCCAATATCACTGATAACTCGTTTATTGCGACCTTAGGGCCATTAGTTGCCTTTATTGCAATTACCTCTTCGTTCTTAGGTCACTTCTTAGGTGCCCGTGAAAGCTTCAACGGCCTTGTTAGTAAGCAAGCCCATATGAACCCTAAACTCGTCGATAAGATTGGCACTGTTATCATGTTCTTCGCTATTTGGTATTGCTCAGTGATCAACCCAAGTATTTTAGACATGATGGATCAGCTATCAGGCCCTATCATCGCCATGATCCTTTTCATCATGCCGATGATTGCCGTTTATAAAGTACCTAGCTTACACAAATACAGAAACCGCTTAAGCACACTGTTCGTATTAACAGTTGGCTCTCTAGCCGTATTTGCGCTTATCTACAGCATGATTAAGTAATCTCATCATTGTTAGATATAGAAGCCCAGCCGGGAAACCGGCTGGGCTTTTTTAGTTTGCGAGTTGGGAGTGAAGTTAGAAAGGGGAAAGGGGAAAGTTGAAAGAGTAAAGTTTGGAAGTCTGCCGTAGGTTGGGTAGAGCGAAGCGAAACCCAACAGTGTGGTAATTCGTCATGCACAATGAAGAGGTAAAGCTCATTAATAAAAGACGAATTAGCGCAAGGTGAAATAAGCCGTTTTAGAGATCGCTAACCTGTTAGACTAGTAGACATTTTTAAGAACTTTTAATCATGGGTTATGAAGAGGGTCACATGGATTATGTTGGGTTTCGCTTCGCTCTACCCAACCTACCTGGAGAATGAACAGGATGAGCTTAGAATGACTCTGTTCTAAACAACCAAACAGTTCAACTTTACCTTTGCTAACTTGCAACTCGCTAACTCATGTTGGGTTTCGCTCCGCTCTACCCAACCTACCTGGAGAATGAACAGGGGGTGCTGAGGGTGACTCTGTACTAAACAACCCCACAGTTCAACTTTACCCTTGCTAACTTGCAACTCGCTAACTCATGTTGGGTTTCGCTGTGCTCTACCCAACCTACCTCAAGAATGAATAGGGCACGTTGTGTGGATTGCTCCAGACGCAAAAAAGCCCGACTCTTTCGAATCGGGCTTTCTCTTATTTGGAGCCTGGCGATGACCTACTTTCAC
>NZ_JALNTM010000038.1:0-40023 GCF_023161845.1 Pseudoalteromonas sp. 2CM39R | reverse complement strand
GTGATTAGCTCAGTTGGGAGAGCATCGCCCTTACAAGGCGAGGGTCACTGGTTCAAGTCCAGTATCACCCACCACATATAAACTCTATTATTATGTTAATAGTCATGTGTAAATTTGTAATATGGGTCGTTAGCTCAGTTGGGAGAGCATCGCCCTTACAAGGCGAGGGTCACTGGTTCAAGTCCAGTACGACCCACCATTCTTTGAATGGTGCATATTACAAAAATCTAAATTCTCCAGTACCACCTTCCATTTTAATATTCATTATCCTCCACTCTTTTAGTTCAAGTTCAGTATTAATTACCATTTAGAAATTCGTTACCAAGTAATTCTTCGGTTTTAAAAAATCAGTATTCCAATCACATACCAAAAATTTATCTTTCGAGTTTTATTATCTCCAAAATCATTTTGTTTAAACTTACTTTATTACGCGTGCTATTCATTTACTTTAAATGGGTTTTTAGCTCTTTTAAGGTAAAAATATAAACCTTTAGAATTAATTTGCTTAATAAGCTCTCATCTTCGAGGCGAATCTTTAAATTACCTTGTAAGCGTCTAAACTGTTGATTATAGTCTGTGTTAAATTCAATTACGCTTAAGCCAATGTCTAAAAATATTTTTAATGAAGCAAAAATACTGATTGTAGAAGAGCAGCCACTTGCTCAAAGCTACATGAAACAGTCGCTCGAAAAAATTGGCTTTGGACATATGCGTTTTGCAGATCATGCTCTAGCGGCAAAAGAACAATGCTTACATGAAGAATTTGACTTGGTAATTTGCTCTTTTAATCTAAGCAAACGCCAAGATGGCTACCAGCTTTATGAAGAATTACGCGCTAAAGCATTAATAAAACACTCTACTGGGTTTATTTTTACATCTGCGGAAACTAGCGGAGAGTTAGTTCACAGTGTATTAGAACTCCAACCCGATGACTTTTTAGTAAAACCCTTCTCTGTACAAGAGTTAAGAGTGCGCATAGAGCGTATTCTCAAACGTAAAAGCGACTTAAAAGCTATATACACTTTAATTGATGACGATAACCAGTCTAAAGCATTGAAACAAATTAATGCCCAACTCGATAAAAGTAATAAATACAGCCCTATTCTGCTTAGATTAAAAGGCAACATTTTACTGGCGCTAAAACAAAACCAAGAGGCGAAAGACTTTTTTAAATCAGTTTTGAATATCCAAAAGTTTGCATGGGCAAAAGTAGGATTAGTAGAGGCTTTAATTGCTAACAATGAGCATATTTTGGCTCAGCGCATGCTTAAAACAATGCTTGAACGAAATGAAACGCGTCTTATAGCCTTAGACTTATTGGGGCGTTTAGAAATAAAACTAAACCAATTTGATTTAGCCCAAGACTTTTTAAGCCAAGCTGCACATATTGCCCCTCGTAATATAGACCGTCAAAAATCACTTAACAGCGTATCGCTCATTAATAGAGATTACGAAACCAGCTACTTAACTCAAAAAGATATTGCCACTTACGCTAAGTACTCTATGCATGATAGCCCAGACATTTATTTAAATGCTGCTCGTGCTGGGATTGATTTTGCATTGACCACAGATCAAACTGACCAAATAAACAGGATCTCTCGTCAAACAAATAAATATATCAATGAGCTAAAAACACAATTCCCAACCAGTAATGCGCAAACCCAAATTGATGTGCTCAATGCTCGCCTTTATTATTTAAAAGATGAACATAAAAAAGCGAAACAGCTCATTGAGCAACTTGATGACAGCGATACTCAAATACGTTCAGTAGATGGTGCCCTAGACAAGGCAAAAGCACTGCATGAATTAGGTTTTCACCAAAAGGCGCAAGCGCTATTTAGCCAAATAATTGATCATTGCGAACGTCACCCAAGTAGAAGCGATGCTACTTACTTGCGTTATATACAGCAACAGCAAAGTGAAAGACGTGATATTAAAATGGGGCCGAAAGAGCTCAATAATCATGCTGTTAAGCAGTTTGAGCGCGGCCAATTAAATGTTGCCTTAGAGGCATTCAGCCAAGCATTTAGAGTCATGCCACACAATCCAAGTATTGCGCTTAATTTATTGCAATGTTTAGTGGATAAGTCAAAAAAACATGGTGACTCTTTCAATAGTGTGCTGGCTCAAAAGTGCTTTAAACTATTAAAAAAATCCCCCTTAGCAGAAGAGCAATCAGAGCGGTTCGATAAACTACTTCAGATTGCTAAAGAAATGAAACTAGAGATTAGTTAGAGCCTGTTTGGCATTAATGCTACGTTATAGCCTATTTATGGTGAGTAACCGCACCATATAGGCGCTGCCTTGCCTAAATCCCAAACAGACCGCTGCAAATTTAACCTTGAAAGGTCGACAGACCCTAGAGCTTTTTCATTGCCAGTGCGTTTACACAGTAGCGTAAACCAGTAGGAAGTGGCCCATCAGGGAAAATATGCCCTAAATGCGCATCACACACATTACAAACAACTTCAACTCGCTCCATGCCATGACTATTATCCATGACATAACCAATCGCTTCCTCAGTTGCCGGTTGGGTAAATGAAGGCCAGCCGGTGCCACTATCAAACTTTTCATCTGCATCAAATAGTAAGTTGTCACAACAAACACACACATACTTACCTGGCTCTAACAAGGTACAACTACTCGAACTATTTGGTCGTTCAGTTCCCTTTTTACGGGTCACATAATATTGCTCTTCGTTTAACAGTTCGCGCCATTGCTGATCTGTTTTAACCACTTTTCGAACCGGTGTTGGATTACCATGGTTGGCAAAATTAACAATATCGTTCCACTTCAACATAACAACCTCATTACGTTATTAATTTAACTAGCAATCATTTACTTGTAGTCTAGTACGCCTGTGGCTAATACCACGATCAACGCTATCTAAAGACTATAGTGTGCTTTTCTGTTGCTGTAAGTATACGGTTTACATAGGCATGCAATTGGGCTTGACTGCCAGGAATGCTCACGCTTAATTGTCTGTCATTATTACTGTGCACTATTAGCTCATCGTTTCTTATTTCTATCGACTCAATATTACTGATGACTAACCAATGCGGGCCATTTTTTTTATCAAACAGCCCTGTTAAACTAAAAACAAATAAGTGCTGCGCATCGCGTTGAATAAAATTACGCAGCGGATTGCGCATTTTAAACAACGGCGTTAATCGGTAACAACACGAACAAAACACCACAACCCACATAACTAAGGCAGCTTTAAACCAAAGGTGTTCCCCTAAAGAAAAAAAGTAGCCACACGCTATAATTACGAGCCCTATTAAAGCGATTACTAATGCTATTTTTTTATTGATACTATGCATAAGCCCTCTTACTTTTTATCAGTTGCTTTTTCTGTCGGCTCGGGCCAATCACTAAAGAAAACGCTTAAGTAACGACTTTTTGCCAAATACCACAACACCCATAATACAATCACCATTTGCACAGCTAAAAATAATGAGAAGCGATAGTGGCTATGGGCTGCCTGAATACTTAACCACGACAAATCAATTAATGCACACGTAATCAGCGGCCAACGCATATACCGCCAAATACGCGCCAAGCGTTGTGTTGCTTGATGCGAGTCTCTTGGCCTTCGTAAACAAAATAAAATAGTGGGTACAATGGCTACAGCACCGATCGCTATAGCAATAAAAAAATCATCTTTTGACTTAAAAAACAATGACATTAAATCAAGTTCAGGGCGACGGCTCAGCGCGGCTATTACCCAAATAAAATAGGCGCGCAATAGTACTAAAATACTCAAGTGAAACGCTAATGGCGTACGATAGCTACCATATTTATCCCAGTATTCAGGCCCATATCGACTCACAACTGATTTTTCCTATCGGCAATAGTGCCCAAAATAAAAAATGCCACTAATAAGGTAAGCGCTAACCACTTAGTGCCAAAAAACAGTAAAGCTTTAGTTAGCAGTGGGCTTAACCACACCACTAACAAGCCAAAGCCAAACGCAGTTATCAACACAAAACACGCCACCCTAATAATAAAGTGGCGCCTAGCTACGACGCCTTTGGTTAACTTTAAAATGTCATCCGCATACAGCGACACTAAGCACACCATTAAAAGCAGTGATAAATGCGGCAAATAGCCCTGTAACCATTGGCCTAGGTCAATTAACAAGGTATTAAGTATATTTGTAAAACTAGCCATTATGAGTCTCTAACAAAGTAATTAAATCATCCTCTGTCAGTATTTCTATACCAAGCTCTTGCGCTTTGGTGAGCTTAGAGCCGGCTTTTTCGCCCGCCACTAAGGCATCTGTTTTTGCTGAAACACTGCCAGAAACCTTGGCGCCTAATTGTTGTAGGCGCGCTTTTGCATCATTACGATTAAGCGTATTAAGCGTCCCAGTTAGCACATAAGTTAAACCCGCTAGCGGCTGTTCTTGCTCTGATGGCGCTGTTAACTGTGGCCAGTTTACTCCTTGCGCTATTAATTCGTTTACCACGGTTAAATTATGCTCTTCAGTAAAAAAGCCACGCACGTGCTTTGCCACTATTTCACCTACATCGCTTACTTCTATTAGTTGTTCAATGCTGGCATCAATCACGTTTTCAAGCGTTAAAAAATGATTAGCCAAATTCTGAGCTGTGGCCTCACCGACTTCACGAATACCCAGTGAATATAAAAACTTTGCTAAGGTAGTGGTTTTAGCGTCATCAAGCGCCGCAACTAAGTTTTTTGCTGATTTTGGTCCCATTCGTTCAAGTGATTCAAAATGTCCCTGCTTTAAAATAAATAAATCAGCAGGGGTTTTGATAAGCTCTCGGTCAACTAATTGATCAACAATTTTGTCGCCTAAGCCGTCAATATCTAAAGCCTTACGTGAAGCAAAATGTTTAATCGCTTGTTTGCGCTGTGCTTGACATACCAAGCCGCCTGTACAACGTGCAACAGCTTCTCCTTCAACCCGCTCAACGTGCGAGTCACAAATTGGGCACATAGTTGGAAATACAATCTCTTTTGCATCGCTTGGGCGTTGCTCAAGTACTACTTGGGTAATTTGTGGGATCACATCCCCAGCGCGGCGAATAATCACAGTATCGCCCACTTTAACGCCTAAACGGGCAATTTCATCAGCATTATGCAGTGTTGCATTCGATACCGTAACACCACCAACAAATACCGGCTCTAGTCGCGCAACAGGGGTAATAGCCCCAGTACGCCCTACTTGAAACTCTACGTCTAGTAAGTGTGTTATTTCTTCTTGTGCCGGAAACTTATAAGCAATAGCCCAGCGCGGCGCACGCGCAACAAAGCCTAGGCGCTCTTGTAGGGCTTTTTTATTTACTTTTATTACCACGCCATCTATTTCATATTTTAGCTCGCTACGGCGCGTTAAAATGTCATTATAATAGGCAAGCGCGGCCTTTGGGCCTTCAACTAGTTTTGTTTCTGGACACAGTGGTAATCCCCAGTCGGTAAGCTTGGTAAGTTGCTGGTAATGATCTTCAGGTAATGTGCCATCGGCGACCAATCCGGTGCTGTAGGCATAAAACATCAGTGGCCGTTTTGCGGTAATTTTTGAGTCGAGCTGGCGTAAACTGCCCGCTGCCGCATTACGTGGGTTTACAAAAACTTTGTCACCGCGCTTTTCTGCTTCGGCATTTAATTTTTCAAAGCCCGCGCTATCCATAAACACTTCACCGCGCACTTCAAGCTCACGCGGGTAATCATCACCGCGTAACTTTAATGGCACATTGCGAATTGTTTTTACATTTTGGGTAATATTTTCGCCAGTAAAACCATCGCCACGAGTCGCTGCTTGCACTAATACCCCATCGCGATAAATAATCGATACCGCTAAGCCATCCAGTTTAGGCTCACAGCAAAATGTAAGCTCGTCGGTGCTCATTAAACGCTCTTTAATACGACGATTAAAACCACTGAATTCGTCTTCACCAAAAGCGTTATCAAGCGACAACATAGGCACTTGGTGTGCTACTTGCTCAAACTTGGCAAGCGCCGCCCCACCTACTTTTTGAGTAGGTGAATCGGCGGTTAAAAACTCAGGGTGCTGGGTTTCTAATTCGCTCAAAGTACGTAATAAGCGATCATATTCGGCATCGGGTATGCTGGGTGTATCAAGCACATAATAACTATAATTGTGTTGCTCAAGCGTGGTACGAAGATGATTAATTTGCTCACTAATGCTGCTTGCCATGTAGACCTCAAAAACATAAAAAAAGCCACTTTGACGAGTGAACGCCCAGTGGCTTACAAAATTTAACTTATGCGTATATTACGCAGAAAATGCGCGAACCTGCTCAACATATTGACGAATACGCTCTACCGTCATTTCGTTTCGCTCAGCATCCAAGATTTCAGCTCCAAATTCATCTGCTAGCTTCTTAGCGGCGCTGTGCAGCATATTAAACGCAGCAAGGCCATCGCCATCACATGGTAGAGTCATAAATAAGCTCACGCCTGCGGTACTAAACTGTTCCATATTATCAATATCGAACGTGCCAGGGTTATACATATTTACCAGTCTAAATAACACCGGCCCTTGGCCTGCAGGGTCTAGATGGCGATTAAAAAAGCCTTCTTCTGAATATTTAAAACCTAGCGTGTTAACTGCTGGCAGTAATTTACTGCCTTGCATGGTCAGTCCTTCTGGCATTTGAATATGCACAATCACAAAGTCTGAAACATCTTTAGGGGCGTCTTGTTGTGTATCAACAGCCTCTTCGGTTACCACTTCAAGGTCATCTTCAATAGCTGTATCAGCTGGGCTAACATCTATTTGTGGCTCATCAGCACTGAAGTTTAACTCACTCATTTGTGGCTCTTCTCGTTGCGCTAACGTTGGCTCTTGTGGCTCAGTATGCACAGATGAAGGCTGCTGTTCTTGAACAGGTTCAACTCGCTCGCTTGCAGGGAGTTCAGCATTCTCTTTTTTTCTTACTGACCACAAACCGTGTATTAATAAGCCACCAATGACAAACACACTGATCACAATTAAAACCCATCTTAATTCTTCGGCCATCCCCTCACCTTTTATTATTAATATGCCTAACTGCCATCATTTTACCCAAAACAACTAGCAAATGACTATAAAATTATGCATGTGCAAGTTGCACCGCTTGTTCAATATCTACAGCAACCATGCGCGACACGCCGGGCTCTGCCATGGTTACACCCGTTAATCTACCCGCCATTTCCATTGCAATTTTATTATGGCTTATATAAATAAACTGCACAGATTGTGACATTTCTTCAACCAATCGGCAAAAACGGACCACATTGGCATCATCTAATGGGGCATCTACCTCGTCCAGCATACAGAATGGAGCTGGATTGAGCCTGAATATAGAAAACACCAATGATAATGCGCTCAGCGCTTTTTCTCCACCACTTAACAAATGAATTGTCGAATTTTTTTTACCCGGAGGTCTTGCCATTATACTAACACCACTTTCGAGTAAATCGTCACTGGTTAATTCTAAGTAAGCACTGCCGCCGCCAAATACTTTTGGAAAAAGCTGGCCAAAATCGTGATTCACTTGATCAAAGGTAGACTTAAAGCGCGTTTTAGTTTCACGATCTATTTTATGAATAGCGCCTTCTAAAGCTGTCAATGCCTGGGTTAAATCATCCAGCTGATTATTTAAATAATCACTTCTTTGCTTAGCTTGTTCAAATTCATCAATGGCTGCAAGGTTAACGGCTCCTAATTGCTCTAGCTGATTACTGACTCCAGCAAGTTGATTTTGCGCTGCATTTAATGACAACACTGCAGGAAGCTCTGCTAAAACCTGTTTTAAATTTTGATTAAGCTCGCTAAGTGGCTCAAGTACCGCTTGCGCCTTTATTAGTAAGCTTTGCTCTTCAATGCTCAGTTTCTGATGTTGCTCTTGTAATGCCACCAGCTCAGTTTGTGACGTTTTTAAACTCGCTTGTTTGTTTTGTAATTCTTGTTTTGCTTGAGCTAACTGCTGTTGAATATCCACAAGGGTTTGTTCGCCTTGTTGGTGCTGCACTAATAATTGTTCAATACTTAGTGCAAGCTCTTGCTCAGGAATAAGTAACGCCTCAATTTGCTCTATTAGCTCTTGCGTTCCTTCTACAGCCATTGTTAATGCTTGTTCGGCATGGTTCAACTTGGTTTGACTGAGCTGCCACTCACTACGCACTTTTTGCTCATTAAGGTTTGCCTGATGTGCTTGCGTTTTATACTGTTCAGCATTATTTAAAGCTTGTTTGTAACCTTCATCACTATTTATTCGTGTGCTATCGGCTTGGTTAAGCTCTTCAGCTAAGGCCTCTAATTGCTCTGCAAGCTGTTCATTTTTATCAAGCTCTTCGCCCAACAATTCGCTTAACTGCTGCTGTTGTTCTAGCAGTGGCTGACGTTGTTGTTGTAATTTGGTCACCTGTTGCTGATGTTGATCAGCTTGCGCTTTGAGCATATCACCACGCGTTGTTGCTACGGCTAACTGTTGTGCTAATTGATGAATAGTGTCTTTGCGCTCGTTTTGCTGCTCGGTTATTAATGCAGCTTGCGCTTGATGTTCTTCAAGTGTGGAGTGTGCGTCCGTCAATGCCTGTTGTTGTTGCTCAAGTAAGGTTTCTTGCTGCTTGAGCTTTTTGTGCATTAATAATAAGGAATTTTCTGCATTTTTTTCGCCACTGAGATGCCAATTTCGACCATGTAACGCCCCTTGCTTGTCCATCACTGCAATATAACTGGCATCGTTAAGATGGTGTGTTTGACCCTCGGCATCATAAGCAATATGGTTTAATAACTCGGGGTAGATACCAGCGCTAATAAAGGCAGCAATACTATTGCTTGCCACAGACTGTGAGGGTATTTGCCACGTGCTATTTTCTGCTTTACCTGGTGAAATATGAATGTGCTCAAGTGATGACAGCGCCTGCTCTACTAAAAACTCATAACCAGGCTGAACAGTTAACTGTTTGAATAAAGTTAAAGTTTTATCGCTGTTTTTTTCAAGTCCAAGGGTAGTTTTTAGCCCTGCTATACCGGCTTTTAGTTCATTAACTTGCTGAGATAAATGCTGCCATTGCTGCTGAGCTTCATCAAGCTGTTGCTGCTGTATTGCCTGAGCACTTTGACCTCTACTATGAGCAGTTTGCGCGTTAGCCAGCTGCTCTGTTAGCGTTTGTCTGTGCTGCTGTTGCTGAATTAATTGCTGCTCTATCTCACTGCGTTTTAACTCATCTATTTGCTCATCAAGCTGCGTTAGTTGTTGCTTAACATAACTGATTTTCTGTTCTGTATGTTTTACTGCATTTGCATGCGCTAGCTGCTGATTATTTAATTTTTGATAGTCTTCTGTTAGTGATTGCCACTGTGACGTGTCGGCATTTTTAATCTCCAGCAGCCGATTAACCTCATCGGTAAGTTCTATAACCTGCTCGCTGCACATTAAGTTATGCTCTACAGCCTGTTGCAAGTTGTCATCTAACTCTTGGCAGAGACTTTGTTGCTGCGTTTTGACTTCTTCACTTTGGTTTTTTTGTTGCTCTAACTTGGCTAAATTTTGTTTCAGTGACAGCGTTTGTTGCTTAATGCTAATCTGCTGCTGTTCGCTGCGAGTCAATTCAGTATGCGTATGATGCTGCTGTTGCTGTGCATCATCGAGTTTATCTTGTTGAGCTTGCACTTGAGCATCAAGACTTGCCAGAACATCATCATGGCCTGAATGCGCCGTTTTAAAGAAGCTGATTTGGTCATCCAGCTTTTTTATTTGCGCACTTTTATCGAGCTGTTGTTGATGCAGTTTTTGCCATTTTAATACCGCTATTTGCCCCTTTAAGGTGCGCTCTTGGGATTTAAGTTCGCGATATTTTTTAGCCTCAACCGATTGTACCGCCAGTTTATCAAGCTGGTTTTGTAACTCTTGACGAACATCAAGCAGTCGCTCTAGGTTTTCTCTGGTGCTTTTTATGCGTGTTTGCGTTTCGCGGCGGCGCTCTTTGTATTTAGAGACCCCTGCGGCTTCTTCTAAGAAAACACGTAGCTCTTGCGGTTTACTCTCAATTAAACGTGAGATCATCCCTTGTTCAATAATAGCGTAACTTCGCGGCCCAAGGCCCGTGCCTAAAAATATGTCGGTAATATCACGTTTTCGGCATTTACTGCCATTTAGAAAGTACAATGACTGACCATCGCGAGTCACCAAACGCTTAATAGCCACTTGGTTACGATCAGCAAAAGTATTGGGTAACTTACCCTGGGTATTATCAAATATTAATTCAACGGAGGCTTGCGAAATGGGCTTGCGATTAGTAGAGCCATTAAAAATGACATCGGTCATGGCATCGCCACGTAAATTTTTAGCTGAGCTTTCACCAAGCACCCATCGCACCGCATCAATGACGTTTGATTTGCCACAGCCATTAGGGCCGACAACACACGTCATTTGGTCAGGAAATGGAATTTTAGTGGGCTCTACAAACGATTTAAAGCCCGCTAATTTAATAGTGCTTAAGCGCATTTTATTGTTATTACCGATTTATTATTGTTTTTTACTATAAGTAACTTAACGCATAAATAGCTAAAAAGTTAAGCTTGGCGTTTAAAATTATCTAAAATAATACCCGTGGCCATTGCTACATTAAGCGACTCTGCACCGCCAAAAGCCGGTATGGTTATTTTGTTGCTCACTAATTTTGCACACTGCTCGCGTATTCCATGTGATTCACTGCCCATAAGCAATACACCTTGGCCACTAAATTTAGTGCTATGCACACTTTGGCCATCTAAAAATGCACCATAAATAGGCATGTTTAATGTAGATAAGTATTCAGGCAATTCAACTTGGCTTACCGATACGCGTACGAACGACCCCATTGTGGCGCTAATTGTTTTTGGGTTATACGGATCGGCACTGTCAGTGCTAGCAACAATATGTTTTATACCGTACCAATCAGCCACGCGAATGATGGTACCTAAATTACCAGGATCAGATACGCCATCTAAGGCTAATATTAAACTGTTTTCATCTGGTAATGCGATGCTTGGCATATCAACAATTGCAATAGCCGCATTATTACTTACCAAAGTACTGGCCTTTGTTAGCTGCTCTTCATCCGCTGTAATAAAATGCGTATGAGGGTATGTGCTTTGGTTATTATCAATAAAGCTTTGCGTTGCAAATACATCGTTTACTTTTAATGGACTATTTAATAACTCCAGTACGTTTTTTTCGCCTTGTACTAAGTATTGGTTAAATTGCTTGCGATACTTTTTTTGGCCAAGCTGGCGAATAAGTTTAAGTTGGTTTTTTGAAATCATGACAGCCCCATTAAATTATCTGCACAGTATACCAGAGGTGACTTAAAGTGCAGCCCCATAAACAGTAAAAGCAATAAAAATAGCCTACTTACAATCAGCTAGCTAATTATAAAGATTGTTTTTTTTATCTAAAAAAGGTAAATTTACAAAAAACAACATGGATATATTTTTAAAATGGAACCAGTACACCCAACTTCATCTGAGTCAAATCAAACACCCCCTGCTATTTTTAGCGGTAAAGTACAATTTAGCGGCAAAGCCGGCGAATTTTTTGGTATATGGATTGTTAATATACTGCTGAGTATTATTACTCTCGGAATTTATTCGGCATGGGCAAAAGTTCGCACCTATCGTTATTTTTACGGTCATACGCGTATCGACGGCCATAGCTTTGACTATCTAGCGACCCCAATACAAATTTTAAAAGGACGCATTTTAGCGGTCATCGCATTTTTAATTTACACCTTACTTAGCAGCCTCGCACCAGCGATAGGCCTTTTATTTGCTATTGGCTTTTTATTTTTATTGCCGTGGATCATCAACCAAGGTCTGCGTTTTAATATGCGTATGACTCGCCATCGTAATGTACGCTTTGCCTTTTCAGGTAATTACGGCGATGCATTTATTAACTTTGTTTTATTACCTATTGCAAGTGTATTCACATTACACCTATTACTGCCGTATGTATTAAAGCGAATTGATCAATATATGCATGAAAACATCAGCTATGGAAATAAACCACTTACAGTAAATCTTCAAGGCGAACGCTATTACATCGCAGCACTTATTACCCTAGGAGTTGCAATAGGTGGCTTAGTTATTTTTGGCTTCTTTGCTGGTGCAAGTGCCTTAACTATCGGTAACTTAAACACACAAAACTTTAGCCTTTCGACAATTGTAGTGCCGCTATTAATTGCTACGTTGTATGTTGCGTTTTTAACACTGGTAGGCGCTGTTTATCATTCGCTTATTCGAAATCATATTTTTAATAACAGTGAATTTACAGAAGTAGCTACCTTTGATTCGAACTTAAAAGCCATTGACTATGCCATCTTACTATTTACCAATGTACTGGCAATTATATTTACCTTAGGACTGGCCTACCCTTGGGCTAAAGTACGCAGAGCAAAGCTATTAGCATCAGTTACAGAAGTCACTATTTATAGCGGCGCACTTTCGTTGATTGATGTTGCACAAAATGAGCAGTCATCATTTGCTGAAGAAGCGGCCAATGTGTTTGATATTGATATTTCACTCACCTAATGAGTAATTATCCTATTTTTGGCTGTTATTATTACCCTAATAGCAGCCAACATATTAAAAGCTATGCACACCTTTCCCATGAGCAAATAACACTTGTTGACTCTGAGAATACGACGTTACTTGCATCAAAAATAGACAATTGCCAACTTGATAGCCCGTTACCTGGCATGGCGTCAGAGTTAAATTTTGCTGATGGTGGGCGATTTATTCCTCAAGATGTAGAATTTAGGTGGCCATTCGCGCTTAAAGAGCATGGACTCAGTGAACGCTTAGAAAAAAATAAGATTCTTATTGTTGCATCCGTGCTGCTAATTCCCCTATTACTTTGGTTAATTTTATACCGCTTAATACCATCAGTAGCCGTTTATAGCGTTAACTTAGCACCTGCCTCGACAATTGAAACGATGGGAGAGCAAACGCTCAGTGTAATAGAAAAAGTCGCATTGGAACCTTCTCAACTTTCCACTAATAAGCAATCAGAAATACAGCAACAATGGCGTTTAATGCTTAACTCGCTCAATTTAGACAGTGCAAAGTTTAGGCTCTCTTTTTATCAGTCTGATTATTTTTCAGCTAATGCGTTTGCTCTTCCAAATGGTCAGGTTGTTGTAACTGACGAACTTGTTGAGCTATTAAAAAATGACCCTGATGCCCTGCGTGCTATTTTACTTCATGAAATTGGTCATGTTCAGCACCATCACAGCATTCGCCTTGCAGCACAAGCTGCAGCGAGCACCGTTGTATTTGCAGTTATTTTTGGTGACTTAGAAGGTATATTAGAGGTTGTGCTTGGCTCTGGTTCATCTTTTTTGCAACAAGCGTTTTCGCGAGATATGGAACAAGAAGCCGATGTATATGCGATTAAAAACCTTTTAAAATTAGGGTATTCTAACCACGACTTTGCAGATGCAATTGAAGCACTGGAAAATAATTTACAAGCGCAAGAAGGGACCTATGATGATACTTGGTTAAAGTATTTATCAACGCACCCAAGTTCTCAAGAGCGAATAGAATATGCGAGGCAATATAAACCACAATGACCCCTGAACTAAATTTGCTCTTATTGGTTATCATTATGATAACGCTTGGCTACGGATTTATTTATCCGCGCTTTGCAGGCAGTAGCTTTAAAAAAGTATCGGTGCAAGATTTATTTGCAACGGGCATTACACTATTAATTGCATCTAGCCTTTATTACAACTCGGGCGTGCAATTTAGCTGGTTAGTATTTGAAGTTAATTGGTTTTGGTTTACTTTTTTAACTTACGTCATAATCGAAATCCCGGTGTTTTTTATTTATGCTAAAAAGCACAATATGCAGTTTTAATAGTACTTTTATTTTTATACAAAAAAAGCGCCTAATTGGCGCTTTTTAAGCTACATTAACACAAATTAATATTTATGCTTAAGTGCCCACAAATGCAGTAATTCACTGGCAATCGTTGCAGCGGCAATGGCGGTAAGCTCACTTTGGTCGTACGACGGGGATACTTCAACCACATCCATTCCCACCATATTAACCCCTTTAAGTGCGCGTAAAATTTTAAGCACTTTATCAGAAGTTAAGCCACCACACACTGGTGTGCCCGTACCTGGTGCAAAGGCGGGGTCTAAACAATCTATATCAAAGGTTAAGTAAACCGGTAAATCACCCACTCGCTCAATAATCTGAGCTGCAATATCATTCGCATGCAGATCATTGGCTTGCATGGCATCAATCACTGCAAACTCATGCCTGCTTTGATCAAAGTCAGTACGAATGCCGAGCTGAATACTGTGATTAACATCAATTAACCCTTCCATTGGCGCATGATAAAACATGGTGCCGTGATCAAAACGCGAGCCGTTGCTATAGGTATCGGTATGCGCATCGAAGTGAACTAATGCCATTTTGCCATGAATTTTTGCATGTGCGCGCAATAGTGGTAACGTTACGAAATGATCGCCACCCAAGCCTAGCAATGTTTTACCTTGGCGAAGTATTTGCTCTGCCGCCATTTCCAATTGCGCGGTAAAATATTCCGGGTCACCTACCGGATAGGTAAAGTCGCCAGCATCCGCCACGGTTAAGCGCTCAAACAATGGAAATGTCCATGGATATTTTGTATCTTCCCATGCTAAATGTACCGATGCTCTGCGAATAGCATCAGGCCCTAAGCGGGCACCAGGGCGCCCTGAAGTGGCTAAATCAAACGGTAGACCCAATACCACTACATCGGCTTCAATCGCGTTAATGTTTTGTACCATAGGACGACGTAAAAACGTCATCCCATTTGAGTACAATGAGTGGTCAACACAACCAAACAAGCTAGACATTGCTTATAACTCTTCTAAATAAGTGTAGCCATCAAGGCCGCTTTGCAACTCGTCTAAAACGCTTTGCTGTTCATCTGCTGCAATTTTTGCGCTCACTAACTGCGCGTATGACTGCTGAAAACCTTCAACATCTAAATGTACATAACGCATCATGTCAGCCACAGTATCACCATGATTAATTTCTGTAATGCTAGCAATACCTTGCTCATCCATATTGACAATAGCACTGTGCGTATCACCAAATAAGTTATGCATATCGCCTAAAATCTCTTGATAGGCACCTACTAAGAAAAAACCCATTAAATAAGGTTTATCTGCTGTAAACTCTGGTACTGGTAACGTACTTTCAATGCCTTGACCATCTACATAATGCTCTAATGCGCCATCTGAATCACAGGTGATATCTAGTAACACAGCCCGTTTTTGTGGAGCTTGCGTTAAACCACTTAAAGGCAATACCGGAAACACTTGGTCAATACCCCACGCGTCAGGCAATGACTGAAACAATGAGAAATTGACAAAAAACTTGTCCGCTAAACGCGCATTCAGATCATCAATAATCGGACGATGGAAACGATTTTTGTTATCCATTAATTTATTAAGCTCATAACACACACGCAAATTAATTTGCTCGGCCCATGCGCGTTGGGTTAAATCTAATAATCCCATCGCAAACTGACTATGCGCTTCAGCTAAATCACCTTGGCTGTCGTGAAAAATCTCAATTAATGCACGGTCATCAGTAAGTACATGCAATTGTTGCCATGAAATCCACATATTTTTAAGTAATTGCGGCGCATCATCTGCCGGCGCTTCTATTTCTTCTGGTGCATATGTTTCGGTGCCAATTACATTGGAAATAAGCACTGCATGGTGCGCCGTTAATGCTCTTCCCGACTCTGAAATAATGGTAGGGAAAGGCTGTTCATACTGCTTACAAATATCACCTATGGTGTACACAATATTATTTGCGTATTCGGCTAAACTGTAGTTCATTGAGTTGTGTGATTGACTGCGTGTACCGTCGTAATCAACCGCTAAACCGCCCCCTACATCAAGGCACTCTATTTGTGCACCCAACTTACGTAATTCACAATAAAAACGCGCAGCTTCACTTACACCTAAGCGTACATCACGAATATTGGCCATTTGCGACCCTAAGTGAAAATGCACAAGCTGTACTAAATCAAGCTGATCTGTTTCTTTTAAACGGTTTACTACATACAGCACTTGTGAAGCAGACAACCCAAACTTCGATTTTTCACCGCCACTTGCTTGCCATTTTCCTTTGCCCTGCGATGCTAAGCGCACACGAATACCAATACGCGGTTTTACATTAAGTTCTTTGGCTTGGCTAAGCACCATATCCAGCTCAGACAGTTTCTCAAGTACGATATACACTTTATGGCCCAGCTTCTCGCCAATCAGCGCTAAGCGCACATATTCTTTATCTTTGTAGCCATTACACACAATGACCGCACTGGTTTTTTCAGCCAGCGCTAATACAGTTAATAACTCTGGCTTGCTACCAGCCTCTAAACCTAGCTGTTTTTTTTCTACTTGCGCTTGGCTGGCAACAATTTCTTCAACAACTTCACGCTGTTGATTTACTTTAATTGGATAAACTAATAAATAGTCTTTTGGATAGCCATAGCTTTCTATTGCGGTATTAAATGCGCCACATAGGCTATGCACACGATGGTGTAATATTTGTGGAAAACGAACAAGTGCTGGCAAGCTTAAACCTTTGTCTTCAAGTTGCTTAGCAATGTCTGTTAGTGCAATGGTTTGCTGTGGGGCATCAGCCTTGGGCGCAACATACACATCACCTTGATCATTAATACCAAAAAAACCTTGGCTCCAATGACGAACGTTGTAGCTCGTACGAGCTTGTTCTAGTGATGTTGTCTCTTTCATTTATCTTTCTCTTTTATTTATGAATGCCGATTCGGCTAGTTGCCGCGCATTAAAAGAAAAATAGTGATTCATGTCCAACAAGTATTTCTACTCGTAACGAGTTAGGATTGAAATTGATAAATAAAAGCTTCAAACAAAGCAATATTAGCTGAGCGCAAGCTCCATAAATAAGCTATTCGGGTTTTCTGTGTATTCACCAAAAGGGGCACATTGCACAAACCCTAAATTCTCATAAAGATGGATTGATTGTATTTGCTTTGGTCCTGTTTCTAGTTTTATGATTGGGATTTCTTCTTCGCCTGCATAGTGCAATAAAATTTGCATAATACGCCGCGATAAGCCTTTTCCGCGATAGCTAGGTTTTACGTAAAGCCGTCTAATTTCGCCATACCAGCTACCATCAAATTGCTTTACTATTGCGCCACAGGCAACTATTCCGTCTTGATTCTTTAACCCTACAGCGTAAACGCCCGGTAAACCAAGCTCATTAACTGTAAGCGCTTGTGAAGTTGCTACAGGATATAATGAGCTAATAAGTCGATCTATGTCAGCAAATACGTTGATCACATCCTGATCACAAGGGTCTAAGTCGACTAACTGCATGGTTTATCTCAAGGTTATGCTTAAATATATTTAAACTATACCGTATCGATAGGAATGAACAACCTACTTAGGCTAAGTTATTTTTAGTGGGTTAGTTTATTGCTAGGATAATAAATAGCTCAATAACAAGGTGAGAATATGATGTACCCAGAAAAAGAGCGCTTATTAGCGCTCTCTATCAATTATTAAAGCCCTTGTTCGTCTGCCATTTTCTTAACTATTTGTGGTGCCGTCCAAAGTGACGGTAGTAACACAAACGAAACTGGCACCGCAGTGACCACAATAAACGACTGCAAGGCTGAAATCCCGCCCTCGCCTATAGAAATAAGCAACGCCGCCATCACCCCCATCATAATCCCCCAAAACACTCGAATAGAGGTTTGTGGGTGATCGGTACCCGTCATTACCATAGATACCGAGTACGTCATTGAATCACCTGTTGTTGCCACAAAAATAGTGGTCAGTACTAAAAATAACACCGACACAACAAATCCCATAGGTAACTGCTCAGTGATGGCTAACAATGCCGCTGGCAAATTAAGCCCAGCAAAAGGCTCTGATATAGCGCCAGGATTATTTAATTCAAAAAAGATGCCTGAGCCGCCAACAATAGTAAACCAAAAACACGTGATCACAGGGGCAACCACAGAAATAAGTAAAATCATTTCACGAATAGTACGTCCACGGGATATACGTGCAACGAACATAGCCATTAATGGGCCATAACCTAAAAACCAGCCCCAAAAGAATACAGTCCACCAGTCTAGCCACGGTTTATCGGCACGAAATGTAGCCATAGGAATAAAGTTATCTAAATACAAACCAAAGGAATGAATGTAACTGTCGATAATAAACGCAGTTGGCCCCATTAGTAATATAAACAACATCAGCAACACTGCCAGTACAACATTAAAACGGCTTAGTAGCTGAATACCTTTGGTAACCCCACTTACCGCTGAAAGTGTGTAAATTCCAATTAAGCTAAATAAAATAACCACCTGCGTGGTGTAGGTATCAGGAATGGCAAACAATTTTTCTAGACCAAAACTCACTTGTAAACCTAAAAAACCAATAGGACCAACAGTGCCAGCAACCACAGCGAGTACACAACATGCATCAACAATAGTACCAAGTGCACCTTTCATTGCGCGATCGCCAAATACCGGGTAAAGCAAAGTGCGCGGTTTAAGCGGTAATCCTTTTTCGTAATGGAGATGCATATAAACAATACCGGTCAAACTACCTAAAATAGCCCAGGCTAAAAAGCCCCAGTGCATAAAGCTTTGTGCAAGAGCGTTGTAGGCGGCATCCTTTGTGCCAGTTTCACCACCAAATAACGGGGGCGGAGAAATAAAGTGTGCCATTGGCTCTGCTGCGGCCCAAAATACACCGCCACCTGCAAGCAAAGTACACATAATTATACTTATCCATTTGAAGGTAGATATTTCAGGGGTTTTTAAACCGCCGAGCACCACTGAACCGGTGCGGCCTACGGCTAAAAATATGCCAATCACAAAGGTTAATAACAGCAGAACTTGCCAAAAGGCGCCAAATATTTTGGTGGAGAAGGCAAAGGCAGAGTTTATCCAATCCGACATCAGTTTTATGTCGTACAGTGCCAGCGCGGCAAATAAAACTAATATACCGCCACTGATTAAAAAAACGGGTATATCAACCCCTTCCAGAAACTTTACTCGGGGAGAGTGTGTTTCACCCGACTTTAAAGCTACTTTCGTGGTATTCATTTATCGCTCCTAATGGTTTTTTACAGTTACCGACATAGCGACATACCATGACATAACCCTAAACCATAGTTACAACGAACGAAAAAGCAACTCAAAAGCAAGTTTCAAGTACCTGTCGTGTTTACGTTTAGATAATGTCACAACAAGTAGACTTATTGCCAATTCCTGACTAGTTTAACGCGTTAAAAACGCTAAACCAATGCCACAGCAATGATTTGTGCAACTGTTACAAAATAGTAAAAAACTCATTACACTTAGCTAGCAAACAAACAAAAAGTATACATTTCTGTTTGAGCTAAAACGCAGTAAGTTAGCAAACGTTACTGCCCAATTAGAGGTTAAACAAAGCGACTTATTGATTGGGGTAACTAAACTTGTCGCCTCAGTTAGTAACAAGCACGATGTTATTGGTGCTCTTTATGCCATTTTAAGTAATTGCTGTGTGTTAATGGTTTTGCAAATAAGAACCCTTGCACTGCGTTTACACCCATAGACTTTAATATATGTAGTTGCTCAGCACTTTCGACCCCTTCGGCTACAATATTAATATCTAAACTATGACCTAAACCAATAATAGACTGAACTATGCTTTGCCCCGATGCGTTATCCAACACTTTATCAATAAAGCTTTTATCTATTTTTAGTTCGTCTATCGGTAAAACACTCAAGTGCTTTAAACACGAGTAGCCGGTACCAAAGTCATCAATTGAAAATACAAATCCCTGCGACTTTAGCTCTTTCATTTGCTTTACCGTACTCATTAAATCACCCGCTAACATGGACTCAGTGATCTCTAATTTAATTTGTGAGGGTAATACATCATACGTCTCAATCGCTTTAAACAATTCTCCTTTTAAAGTAGAAGAATTAAACTGACACTGGCTAATGTTAATAGACACATTAAACTGGTTTTTCAGTGCGTTATGATCTCGAAGTGTTTCCAGTAAAATACAAATATCGCGCAATACAATGTTTTGTAACTTTTGAATTAAGCCAAATTGCTCGGCAATCGGAATAAACGAATTAGGAGAGATTAGTCCTTTGGTTGGGTGATTCCATCGTATGAGTGCTTCTGCACCAATAATACTGCCATCAATTGATAATTGAGGCTGAAAGTAAGCACAAAATTCATCACATGCAATCGCTCTGACTATATCTGTTTCAAGCTCAGTTTGATTTTCCAGTAAGGTTTGCAGTGCAGGATCGTAAAAGCTACTACTATTACCGCCTTTCATTTTAGAGCGATACATGGCGGTATCTGCAAATTTTAAAATATTTTCGCTAATAGCATTGGCGTTATTAATTAAACATATACCTATACTGCAGCTAACTTGAAACGCCAAATCCCCTATCTCAAACTTGTCATAAAAAACGCTTTGTACCACTTTAGCCATTAATTCTGATTCAAGACTCGCTTGCTTATGGCTATCTCCTACATTCTCAATGAGTATAATAAATTCATCACCGCCCACGCGGGCAAGGGTATCTGTTGGGTTTAAAACACGCGTTAGTCGCTGTGATAGCTCAACCAGTATTTCATCACCGGCATTGTGCCCTAATGAGTCGTTTATACGTTTAAAATTATCTAAATCTAAAAATAAGAGTGCGCCCGTGTGATCAGACTGCTTAATTTGTTCAACATACATACTGAGTTTATCATTGAGCATTCTGCGGTTCGGGAGGTTTGTAAGCGGGTCAAAAAATGCTAACCGTTGCACCTCTTCTTCTGCCGCTTTACGAGTAGAGATATCTCTGGCCATCCATACTACATGTCGCTGAGAGGGATTATTAGGTTGGTAACTTTCAAGCGGGGCTGTTCGTCCTTCAAATGTAAGTTGTTTACCTTTTATATTTAGCTGATACTCAAACACTTGAACTTCATTAGTTTGAAGCGTTTTGGCAATTACCGCCATAATAGGATTAGCATCCTCGGGAGGCATAATATCTCTGACATTTCGATTAATCACATGCTCTTGGCTTAAATATAAACTTTCATTAGTAGTGCCGTAAACGTTGGTATACTCCCCTTCTTCACTCAAAATGAGGGTTAGATCGGGAAGTACTTTTGCGAAGGCTTTAAACTTTTCATTACTTTGCTGTAATTCTGCAAGTAACACTTTTGATTTTAGTGACTCTGTGTGCTTTTCTAAAGCAATACTGGTGAAATCAACAAAAAAGTCTATTAACTCTAAATCTTGTGGTGTCGGTGACTTGGCACTGTCATGATAAATTGCAAAAGTGCCTAATATGTCTGATTGTGTTGAAATAATAGGGGTTGACCAGCACGACCTTAGATCAAAACTCAATGCCAACGCTTTATAGTTTTCCCATAAGGGTGATGTTGCAATATCTGAGGCTATTACTCGCTTTTTTTCATACACTGCAGTACCGCATGAGCCAACACTGGGGCCGATATGTACGCCATTAATTGCCTCACAGTAACCCTTTGCAATATTAGGCGCCGCACTATGAAATAACTGCTCACCTTTGAGTGTTAATATAGAGCACTTTGCAGAGGAGTCTTCAATAAGATCCTCAATAGATAAACAAATAATTTCAAGTACTTCATCAAGTGGCGCACCCAAGGCTATTTTAGATAATATACTTTGTTGCTGAGAAAGCAGCTTTCTGACTCTCATGATTTCAATCAAATTATATTCCTCAACAGTCACTTACGCTAAATGCGCCGCTATATTCTATATAATAATTTATTATAGTCTTTTGACTATACATAATATTGAAATTAGCATCTATGGTAATTTTGTCTATTGCCGAGCATTTTATTTCATTAAGCACTTTCGAAGAATTCAAAGCAATTGCCCAAGCTAGCAATTTATTATCATTCTATTTGAAATACCATTTATTAAATACTTTGTTACTTAAAAGTACTGTTTAAAATCATCAAGCTATTTATAATAGCCAAAAGATAAATAATCGATGAGGTTAGTGTGCAAATAACGCAAGGTATGGAATATTTTTTTTCCGGGTTTAAGTTAATTAGTCAAAAAGGACTAAAACGCTTTGTACTAATCCCCCTACTTATTAATATTTTATTATTTGGTAGCTCCTTATTCTTTTTATTTGGCTGGCTGAGTGATGGCTTTAATGCCGTAAATACCATGCTCCCAGAATGGTTAAGTTGGCTCGAATGGTTAATGTGGCCAATTGCTGTACTGGTGGTGCTGTTTAGTTACAGTATGTTATTTACCGTTATTACTAACTTTATCGCCGCACCTTTTAATGGCTTGCTAAGTGAAAAAGTTGAGCTGTACTTAACTGGTCAAAAAATTAACGACGATGGATTAGCTGATTTAGTCAAAGATGTGCCGCGAATGCTAGGCCGAGAATGGACTAAGCTTTGCTACTACCTCCCGCGCGCTATTGGCTTTTTTATTCTATTGTGGGTGTTACCGGTAATAGGCCAAGTGCTCTGGGTGCTTTTTACCTGCTGGATGTATGCGGTGCAATATAAAGATTATGCTTTTGATAACCACAAAGTTAGCTTCACTCAAATGAAAAATGACTTAAAAAGCAAACAAGGCTTATCTTACGGGTTTGGCTTTGCAGTGATGCTGCTAACCGCTATCCCATTTATAAATTTAATTGTGATGCCTGTGGCAGTGTGCGGCGCTACACGGTTATGGGTTGAGCATTACCGACCACAATATCGTAGTTAAAAAAAATGGGCCTGTTGGCCCATTTTTTATACTCGCTAATCAATTAACTATATAAGCTTTGTGGTACTTTAATTACGTTTAAGTGCACCGTTATCTCTTCACGATCATGGTACAAATGCTTAGCTTGTAATTCGTAGCTGATACCGAACTTCGCCATTTCCTCTCTAATCATTTTTAGACATTCATACACACTATCAAAGCGTTTTTTCATCGGTAGTTTTAGATTAAAAATAAGCTCTTTTGCATAGGCGTTTACTGCCCAGTCAATCATCAAGTTAGTTACTTTCGTTGGCTTTTCTACCATATCGCAAACTAACCAGGTTATGTTTCTTTTTTCTGGGCGGTATTTAAAACCATCCTCTCTAAAATGTTTTACTTGCCCTGTTTCCATTAAACTTTCATTCATTGGGCCATTATCTATCGCGCTAACAAACATACCACGGCGAACCAACTGATAAGTCCAACCACCTGGGCAAGCACCTAAATCAACGCTGCGCATCCCAGCTTGTACTCTTGACTCACGCTGCTGCTCAGGAATAAATACATTAAATGCTTCATCTAACTTAAGGGTTGAGCGGCTTGGGCCATCGTTTGGCATACGTAAACGCAGAATCCCCATAAAGAAAGGTGAGTTGTTATAGCTATAAGAGTGACCCACATACGCAGTATTATTAGCTAAAAACAGCACATGCATTACTGGACGATTGGCTTTTGGTTCACGCAATACGGTGTTTTGTTTCTCGAGCGCTTTTTTAAGCGGAGTTGATATCTTTTTACAAAAAGTCAGTAACTCCTTGCCCTCGTTGGTATCGGGTGTTTCTACTCGTAGTTCAGAGCATAAAGTAAAGTCTTTTGCGGCATCTACAATAGCGCCCACTCTATCCTCTAATGGCATATTTTCTATCAGGTTACCGGCAAACCATTGGCGTGCAAATACCATATTTTTAAAATCAACTTTTTTGATTATTTCGTCGCTGTGCTGCGCTTCAAAACATTCATAAATAACATAACCGGTATTTGGTTTTGCTTTTACATACCCAGCAAACCCTTGCTCGGCGGCGTGAAACGTTATTTCAGCAGCGGCATCGCTTTCAAAACCACTACGACAGTAAATCACAACACTAGACATATTAACCCTTAAACTCTTTAAAACTTAAATCGTGCAACTTGCACTAAAATAACTATCCAACCAATAATAAAACACAGTCCACCTAGTGGTGTAATTGGGCCCAGCCACTTTAAGCCGGTTAAAGCCAGTAAATATAAGCTGCCACTAAATAACAGTGTACCCGCTATAAAAAAACCACCTGCCATGCTTAAGTTAATGCCCCACTTTATTAAGATTGCCACTGCAATCAGTGCCAGCCCATGTACCATTTGATACTCGGCGGCGGTTTTAAAAATACCAATAGCGTAATCTGATAAGCGACTTTTTAAACCATGGGCAGCAAATGCGCCCAGTATCACTGAAAGCATACAAAAAAAGCTGCCTGCGAGTAAAAATAGTTTAATCATGTTTTTCCTCTTTTACATTCTCAATGGTGCTTTTGATAAAGTTAGCCGCCTGCATTGCTGCAACATTAAGGTTTTGTTGCTCGGTTATACCACTTTTTTTACGTGGTTTTAGTGAGTGGTCACCATCAGTTAACCATATATACTGCGGCTGTTTTGGCATTGCCATTGTGGCAAGCTCTTCACGGGTGCCAAAGGTGTCTCGTTCACCTTGTAGTACTAAAAAAGGACATGGTATGTCTGCAAAGTGATCTGTTCGGAGCTTTTCTGGCTTGCCCGGTGGATGAAACGGATAACCAAACGCAAGTACACCTAAAACAGTATGCGAGGTTGAGCAAGCAAGCATAGACGCCATTCGCCCGCCCATTGATTTACCCCCTATAAATAGCGGTAAATTTGCATCAGCTTGAGTAAGTATATGCTCAAAATATGTAAGTAATTTTGGTGCTCGCTCTGGTGGGCGACGTTTATTGGTTTGTTTAGCAATTTGCATGTATTCAAAATCAAACAGCCCAACGTCAATACCATACTCACTGAGCTGTTTGGCCATGGTTTGCATAAACTCAGAATCACTGCCAGCCCCTGCACCGTGCGCAAATATAAACTGTGCGATTGCAGGTTGCTGACTGCTTTTAACCCATTCAATGCTCATTAATATTCTTGCTCCTGCTCAACTAGGCTTAACATCCAATCTTTAAATGACACAATTTTACCTAATTCATTTTGCGACTCACGGATCACCAAATAATAGGCGTTTTTACTTTCTAAACTGTGATTAAACGGGATCACTAATCGACCTGCATCAATATCTGGTTTTGCTAAAACACTATTACCTATTGCAACACCTTGGCCATGTACCGCAGCTTGCAGCACCATAGATGAATGACTAAAAATAGGCCCTTGGTTAACTTGTACGTTGCGAACACCCGCGGTTTTCATCCACGTTTTCCAGTTTTTACGAGTGGTGTCATGCAATAAGGTATGGTTTGCTAAATCACTTGGTTGATTAAGCGCTCTAGGGCCACTTAACAATAATGGGCTACATAGTGGCACTAAGTATTCAGTGTGCAATTTATAAGCTTGTACGCCACTCCAATGACCGCGACCATAATAAATTGAAATATCAACATCGTCTGTTAACGAGTTTTCGTCCTGATCTTGGGCTTTAATTCGCACATCAATTTCAGGGTGTAACTCGTTAAATAAGCTCAATCGAGGAATAAGCCATTGAATCGCAAAGCTCGGGGTTAAACTCACTGTTAGCGAGCCTTTTGCACCACGGGCTAGTAGCTTTTCGGTTGCGTCAATTAGCTGAGTAAAAATCTCTTTAATATCTAAAAAGTAGCCTTGACCTTCTTCGGTTAGAAGTAACGAGCGATTTTTACGCAAAAACAACTTTAACCCTAAGTGCTCTTCGAGGGTTTTAATTTGATGACTTACCGCAGCCTGCGTCACATACAACTCTTCTGCGGCTTTAGTAAAGCTTAAATGACGGGCTGCAGCTTCAAAAGCTTTTAGCGCGTTTAATGGAGGAACTCGTCTTGACATGGCAACCAAGCTTAGAATTAGTTTTTCTTATGCGGTGAATTATATACCTATGCTGGGAAAGAGTATATTCAAGCCACAAAAAAAGCGACCTAAGTCGCTTTTTTATGAGTTAATCACTCTTTTATAAATCGCTAGCACTGGTATCAAGCGGAGCAAAGCTTTTGATTAAATCATCAACCGCTTTCATTTGCGATAAGTACCCTTCTAATTTACTCAGTGCTAATGCACAAGGGCCATCACATTTTGCTTCATTTGGATTTGGGTGTGCTTCAATAAATAAGCCTGCAATACCCAGTGCCATGCCACTACGAGCCAGTTCTGCTGCTTGAGCACGACGACCATCGGCTGAATCAGCTCGACCGCCAGGACGTTGTAGCGCATGAGTAGCGTCAAATATAACGGGCGCCATGGTTTTCATGTCATCCATGCCCAGCATATCAACCACTAGGTTGTTATAACCAAAGCTTGAACCACGTTCACACAAGGCCACATTATTATTGCCCGCTTCATTAAATTTAGTAATGATATGACGCATTTCATGTGGGGCTAAAAACTGTGGCTTTTTCACATTAATAATCGCGCCTGTTTTTGCCATTGCAACCACTAAGTCTGTTTGACGAGCCAAAAATGCCGGTAGCTGAATAACATCAACAACCTCAGCAACCGGTGCTGCTTGATGAGGTTCGTGCACATCGGTGATCAGCGGAATATTAAAGGTATTTTTAATCTCTTCAAATATCTTTAAGCCTTCTTCCATGCCCGGACCACGGTAAGAATTGATTGACGAGCGATTGGCTTTATCAAATGACGCCTTAAATACATAAGGAATATTTAATTTAGTAGTCACTTCAACATAATGCTCGGCAATACGCATCGCTAAATCACGAGATTCCAGCACATTCATGCCACCAAATAAAACGAAAGGTTTATCATTTGCCAGTTCTATTTGATTAATATTTATAACTTGGTTGTTCATTTTAATTCCTTATGGTGCAACTGCTTGCATCATTAATCCACAAATATACGCCATATATGTACCTACACCATAGCCTAGTACTGCTAATAAAACGCCTACCGGTGCCAGTGATGGATGAAACGCAGCGGCGACAACAGGAGCCGAGGCCGCGCCACCTACATTGGCCTGAGAGCCAACAGCCATGTAAAATAACGGCGCTTTAATTAGTTTAGCAACAATCAGCATTAAGCTGGCGTGAGTTAGCATCCAAATTGCACCAAGCACAAAATACATTGGTGAATCAAAAATCGCCATCACATTCATATGCAGGCCAATTGATGCTACTAAGATATATAAAAATGCTGATGCCACTTTAGACGAGCCAAAGGCTTCGATATGACGCACTCTAGTGAACGATAAACTAATGCCTATAGTGGTCGATATAACAATAAGCCAAAAGAACTTACTATTTAAACTGTATTCTTTTGCCCAAGCATAGTTATTGGCAAAGAACGGTCCTAAAATATCAGCACAAAAATGTGCTAAACCAGTAATACCAAAGGCAATAGCAATAATCATCATGTAATCATTCAGCGTTGGCATACGGGCATGCTCTGCATGGTATTTTTCAACACGCTGTTTTAAATCTTCAATCGCAGTGGTATCGGCCCCCGCTTTGGCATCAATCGCTTTATGGTTAGCCGCCATTAATAATAATACCGCCATCCATAGATTAGCCACAATCACATCAACAGTAACCATAGCAGAGAAGATATCACCGCCAACTTCAAACATCTCTTTCATAGACGCTTGGTTTGCGCCGCCGCCAATCCAGCTACCCGCAATAGTTGTCATACCCCGCCAAACAGCATCAGGGCCATGTCCACCCACTGCTTCAGGGTAAACGGCACTCATAATTAAAATAGCTAATGGCCCACCAATCACAATACCTGCGGTGCCCGTTAAGAACATAATTAATGCTTTAGGGCCTAGATTAATAATCGCTCTTAAATCAATGCTAATAGTTAGTAAGATTAAACACGCAGGTAATAAATACCGCGAGGCAACGTAATACACACTCGATTGCGAGCCATCAACAATACCAAAGGTATTTAGCAACGATGGTAAAAAATAGCACAGCAATAATGCAGGCACATATTTGTAAAATGTTACAAGCCCTGGGCGCTGACTTGACGAGGTTTTAAAAATAAAGCCTAAAATAATCGCCAGTAAACCTAGTACAACAGCATCATTAGTGATCAAGGCAGTTTGGGGATCAGCCATAACGTTTCCTATTTTTATTTTTAATGGTGGGTTTTATGATTATCTTCAAGTTCTTCGATTTGATGTTGGATGACTTCAATAGCAGGGTCGTCGGGACATTCATCAACAAAAAATTGTAAATCATCTCGTGCCATTTTAGGGCAACCTAGCTGATTTAGTAAATAGCCTCTGTCGCGTCGCTCATAGGGATCATCCCCTAGCATTTCCATTAACAAATCAACGCAAGTTAACGCATGACCAAATTTGTTCTCACTAATAAAAGACCATTTTTGTTGCGCTAAAAATAATTTATATACTTCGTCTTCAAAAATAAGCTCAAGAGGCTCTTGCTCTTGTGCATTATCTTCGTTGGTATTTTCAGGAATGATATACCAGCTTTGTTGACCACTACTTGGCTCAACAATGTACCCTTCATCATCGCTCATTGCGACGTGAATGCCCACTTCGCCTTGAGTTATGCTTACACTAGCATCAAGTTTTGCATGCTGTAAAAAATGGCATAACAAAATAGCTAAGGTCGTGGGTGTACCACTGCGCATAGATAAGGTGTAGCTAATACTGTTTAGCTTGTACTCAGGTACTTTAAGGCTTGACGCACTAAATAACCACTGACTGTAAAAGCAATCAAGTAGTTGTTCTAAACGATCATGTGCATCGCGTGTTTGCGAACAAATAGTCTCTATTTGTTGCTCAAACGCAGTCAATATTTCAAGACTTGGTGTTAAGTCTATTTGAGGGTCCCATTTAGCTTCTGCTTTAATACAACGATATATTGCCGGTGGCAAAAAATCATCGTAGGCATCTTCTATATAAGATTCATCGTGTTCATCAAACCCGAGGGTGGTCATTCATACTACAACATTCTAGAAAACGAACACGTAGTTTACCTAATTTTAAGGTTAGATACCAATAATCAGAAATGAAATAAAGAGGCAAGCTTTACACCTGTAGTGTAAAGCTTAAGCAAGTATTGTTAATTACAACAATAGCGGGGCTTTAGCGGTTGCTAAAAAGCCAATAGCTAAGATAACCGCAGTGTTAAACACTAAAAACATAACTTTAGGTAATGTTGTGGTTTGCTTCGCACTAATAATCCCAACGGCGATATAAATAACCACCAGTACAATTTTTTCTAATAGCCAAAGTTGCTCTAACGGATTTATTTTAGCCATGGCCATTAAAGTAATAGCCGAGATGATTAGTAAGGTATCTATACTGTGGCTACCAATGAAAACCACTTTATTTTTAGCAAGGCTGCCACTGCCCATGCGCGAAAAAGAACGTACGTAAAATAAAATAATACTCACTAGCGCAATCGCCATGTGCGTATGTTTTAATGCTAAATAATCCATGTGTATTGTTACTTCTGTTTAGTTATGTGTTTTATCAGGAAAGCGTAAAATTACCGCTTCAAGTTCTTCAAGTTTATCATTGAATACATCAACAAGTTTAGGATCAAAATGCGTACCTTTGTTTGCATTGATCTCAGTAACGGCTTCTTCAAGTGTCCACGCACCTTTATAACAACGTTTATGACGCAGTGCATCATACACATCGGCCAATGCCACTATGCGAGCAAAAATATCGATACTCTCGCCTTTTAAGCCGCAAGGGTAACCAGACCCATCCCATTTTTCGTGATGTTGCTGTGCAATTAAGGCCCCTGCACTGACTATTTTACGCGGTGAATCTTTTAAAATGGCGTAGCCTTTGCCTGCATGGGTTTTCATAACTTCCCACTCATCACTGTTTAATTTACCGGGTTTATTTAAAATAGCATCCGGAATACCTATTTTACCCACATCATGTAGAGGCGAGGCAAAGCGAATTAAATTCGCTTGCTCTTCAGATAATCCATACGCTAATGCCAGTTCATAACAAATATAAGCAACCCGTTTTACATGATTACCCGTTTCACATGAACGCTGTTCAACTGCTTCGCTTAAACGATAGACAAGTTCTTGCTGGGTGGCTTCAACTTCAGTGTGTAATTGTACATTTTCAAATGCCAACTGCACATTTTGAGAAAAAATTTCGATTAGATTTCGTTGTGTATCTGTCAGTTTCGATGGCACACCGGATACAAATAACATCGAATTATGATTAAATTTACTACTACAATAGGCAAACAAATAGTCATCTTTATAAACAATTGCTTTGTTAGCTAGGGCTTCTTGGCACGCTAAGAGTTGATCTGCTGCTAATACTGTTTCTAGCTCTTCCCCTTCGCGCTTAGCAAAATCACCAGTGCCAGAGCAAACAATCAGTTTTTTATTTAATTCCTCTGACGGATTTTGCGCAACTAAGGTAGTGGCATACATAGCTTCGTCGGCCACATTAAGCAAGGAGGTTAGCTGCTGCATCACCCCTTCAATAAAGTTATCCATTGAATGAGTTGCAAAAATATTGCGAGAGGCGGTAATTATTTTTTCCAGCCCCTCACGTGACTGCTCAATAGAAATAATATCGCGATACGAACGAAGGCTAGCCATCATCACGGTGAATAGTTTTTGTGCGGTGAGTTCTGTTTTAGATTTGTAGTCATTTATGTCGTAATTGACAATAACTTGACGCTCAGGAGCTTGACCTGGTTGACCAGTGCGTAAAATGATACGAATGTAATTATTTTTAACGGTATTACGTATGTATTTCGCGACTTGCAAACCAGCGTCGTCAGTTTCCATAACAACATCGAGTAGGATGATGGCTGCATCTGGGTGCTCATCAATTAACTTTTTTGCTTCTGCACCTGAATATGCGCTAATAAATTCCAAACGTTTATCTTGGAACTTAAAGTCACTTAAAGCTAAACGTGTAACAGCGTGAACCTCTGGCTCATCATCAACTATTAAAACTTTCCATGTCCCTTGCTCTTCACATGCTACTTCAGGTGGTTGTTCATTTGAAAATAAAAAATCTTCCATCACATAGAATTCCTTAAACCATATGCAAACAAACAACGGAGCTACTATAAATAATTTAGGGCCATTGTCCGAACGTTACGCGGTCGTTATTACCAAGATCTTTCACTGTGCTTACATTTATAAACGCCATTTGATTGAAAATATGACGCACAGCTGCACTTTGCTCAAATCCGTGTTCAATTAAAAGATAGCCACTTGCGTGTAAATAGTCACGTGATTGTGTAATTATTTGTTTAATATCAGCCATTCCTGCATCATCTGCGACTAATGCAGACAAAGGTTCAAAGCGCACGTCGCCTTGATGTAAGTGAACATCGTCATGTTCTATATAGGGTGGATTGGTTACAATTAGATCAAATTTTTTGTTTTTTAACGCACGGAACCAGTTACTCTGCTCAACAGTCACATTATTAATAGCTAATCGCTCTTGGTTGCGCTTTGCCAACGCTACCGCATCATCAATACGATCAACAGCAATAATATCCCATGAGGGCATTTCGCTCCCAAGTGCCAGTGCTATAGCCCCTGTGCCCGTGCCTAAATCAAGTACTTTCGCGTTTTTAGGCACTTCGCACTCAAGCGCAAGTTCAACTAAGGTTTCTGTATCAGGTCGAGGGATAAGTGTTGTTGGGTTCACTTCAAGCTGCAAACTCCAAAATTCACGACAGCCGGTAATATGCGAAACAGGTTCGCCCTGTAAGCGACGTTCACAGGCACGTTGAAATGCCTGATACTGCTCATCTGTGAGCTGTTTTTCAGGCCAAGTAAATAAATAACTTCGTGGCTTTTGTAAAATATTGAGCAGTAATACTTGTGCATCTAACTTTGCGCTATCACTACTCGATGCTAATAAATTAGTACCTGTAGTAATAGCGTTTTCAACAGAAGGCGTCACGATTAATCGTCGCCCATTGCTGCAAGTAAATCTGCTTGATGCTCTTGCATTAGTGGCTCAACAACAGCGCCTAAATCACCCGCTACCACTTCATTAAGACGATAAAGCGTTAAGTTAATACGGTGATCGGTAATACGACCTTGTGGATAGTTGTATGTACGAATACGCTCAGAACGATCGCCGCTGCCAACTAAGTTACGACGTTCTGATGCTTCAGCAGCATGACGCTTTTCATCTTCAGCTTGCTGAAGGCGCGCAGCCAATACCGACATCGCTTTAGCACGGTTTTTATGCTGAGAGCGCTCATCTTGACACTCAACCACTACACCCGTAGGTAAATGGGTAATACGAATTGCAGAGTCGGTTTTATTTACGTGCTGACCACCCGCGCCCGACGCTCTAAAAGTATCGACTTTAATGTCGGCAGTATTGATTTCGATGGCTTCTGCTTCTGGTACTTCAGCCATAACAGCTACAGTACATGCTGAGGTATGTACACGGCCTTGAGACTCAGTTTCAGGAACACGTTGTACACGGTGAACGCCTGATTCAAATTTTAATTGCCCGTAAACACCTTCACCGCTGATGTTAGCAATTACTTCTTTGTAACCACCGTGCTCACCTTCGTTGGTGGTAACAACCTCTACTTTCCATTTTTTTGTTTCTGCGTAACGGCTATACATTCTGAATAAGTCGCCAGCAAAAATAGCAGCTTCATCGCCCCCTGTTCCTGCACGAACCTCTAAAAATACATTGTTGTTGTCTCTCGGATCTTTAGGCAGCATCAGAACTTGAATGTCGTCTTCTAAAGTCGAAATCTGTGCTTTTGCTTCTTTGTATTCTTCTTGTGCCATTTCACGCATTTCAGGGTCTGAATCTTTAAGCATTTCTTCAGCACTGCTCAAATCCTCTTGTGCTTGCTGGTACGCTAAAAATGTTTTTACCACTTCTTCAAGCTCAGAGTATTCTTTTGAAAGAGTACGAAAGCGGTTTTGATCACTAATGACCGATGGGTCACTTAGTAGCGCTTGTACTTCTTCATAGCGCTCAACTAAGGTTTCTAATTTACGATAAACGGACTCTTTCATTTAACTGTTATTCCTGATCTATACCTAACATTTTTTTCAATTGATTTAACTGAGCCACTTCACCTTTTTTCGCTGCATCTTGGATGGCACGGGTAGGCGCGTGCATTAAGCGATTGGTTAATTTATTGGCTAGCTCTAAAATTACTTTTTCTGCACTTTTACCTGTATTTAGCTGGCTTAGGGCCCTATCTACAAGTTCTGCTTTTGTAGTTTGTACATCATTACGGTAGTGGCGAATTAAATCCACTGAATCAAGTGAACGCAGCCACATAAAAAACTCTTTGGTGCGTTCACTAATAATAATTTGTGCTTGTTCTGCCGCTTGCTCACGTGCAGCCATGTTTTCGCTAACAATGGCTTGTAAGTCATCAACGGAATATAAATAAGCGTCGTCAAGCTCTCCGACTTGGCTTTCAATATCGCGTGGTACAGCAATATCTATAAAAAGCATAGGCTTATAACGACGTTGTTTCAGTGCTTGTTCCACCACCCCTTTACCAATAATAGGCAAAGTACTGGCGGTGGAGCTAATAACAATATCGGCTTGGTGTAATCGTTCTGGTAATTGTGCCAAGGCAATAACATCTGCTGATACTTCATCCGCTAAGCCGCGAGCGCGTTCTATTGTTCTATTTGCTACCGTTATTTTTTGTGGCTCATTTTGGTATAAATGTTTTGCTACCAGCTCAATGGTTTCACCAGCACCAATTAATAGCACCTTGGTTTTGTCTAATTTGCCATAAATATGCTTTGCAAGATTAACCGCAGCAAACGCAACCGAGACTGCACTTGCACCAATGTTAGTTTCGGTGCGTACTTCTTTTGCCACTGAAAAGGTTTTTTGAAACAAACGATCAAAAGTTACACCCACCGCATCGTGGGTTTTAGCACTGTTATACGCTTGCTTTATTTGCCCTAAAATCTGTGGTTCACCTAATACCAGCGAATCAAGCCCGCAGGCTACACGCATTAAATGGTTTATTGCTGCGCTGTCTTCATAACAGTAGATGTTTTTACTCAGTTCATGTTCATCTAAACCATGGAAACTGGCTAACCATTGCAACAATGTTTGGGAATTTTGTTGCGCAAGGCTACAATACACTTCAGTGCGATTACAGGTAGATACAATAACCGCTTCATTAAAGTCGGCATGACCACTTAATTGCTGTAGCGCCTCTGAAATTTGCTCAGGCGAAAAGGCCACTTTTTCTCGTAAATCTACGGATGCGGTTTTGTGATTAATACCAAGTGCTATTATGGTCATATCTGCCAAATATTGCTGAGCCCTACTACATAGGCGGCAATTTTATCAAAAATCTCAGGAATATGGAAAGTAAGGAACAACATTTGACTCGACAATATTTTATTTTAACCCTGTTATTTGTTTTTTTAACGGGCTGCGCCAATAAAAACAACTACAATACAAAAACTTACGAAGACTGGAAGTTACGTCTTAGTACACAAAAAACTTGGCAGGTGGAAGGTAAATTAGCGTTTATTAGCCCTGATGAGCGCCAATCTGCTAACTTAAATTGGCAACAAACACAAAATAGTAATCATTTAGTGTTAACCACATTTATTGGCACCCGAATTTTATCGCTCAAACAAACCGCAGTGGGGGCTGAATTAATATTTGATGATCAACAGTTTTTTGATACTAATGCGAGTAAACTTTTACAACGCTTAACGGGGTTTACTTTACCGGTAAATAACGCCGGTCAGTGGTTAAAAGCCACTATTGACGATCAAACCTTAGAAGTCGATCAAGTAGGCCGTGCTAAAAGCGTGTTATGGTTTGATGACGCTGGCAAAAAATGGCAAATAAACTACACCAGTTACATACAAAAACACGGTTTTTGGTTACCTAACGCGCTAACCTTAACCCATCAAAAGATTAAAATTAAAATCAAACTCTACGATTGGCAGTTTAACTAATTATGAATACTCCCTTTGAACTTTCGCTGATTGCGCCGGCGAAGCTAAATTTATTTTTACATATTAATGGTCGCCGTGATGATGGCTATCATGAATTAGAAACCCTGTTTACATTTTTAAACTATGGCGACGAGCTCCATTTTACGCTTACTAATGATAAAAATATTAGTATTAGCGGTGACACTCATGGCATTGCACTAACTGACAACTTAATTTATAAAGCAGCTTTATTATTGCAAACTCAGTGTAAAGTGAATGTAGGTGCAAAAATAAATTTAACTAAACGTTTGCCTATGGGCGGAGGTGTTGGTGGTGGTTCATCCGATGCCGCAACAACACTTTTAGCGCTTAATACACTGTGGAATACCGCTCTTACACTAGATGAACTTGCAGATTTAGGCTTGAAGCTCGGTGCAGACGTACCTGTATTCATTAAAGGTAAAAGCGCCATAGCACATGGCATTGGCGAGCAATTAGAGCATGTTAAATTGCCACAAAAATGGTACTGCGTTGTTTTTCCAAACCAGCATGTCAGTACTGCACAAATATTTACTCACCCCGATTTAAAACGTGACACGCCTAAACTTTTAGGTGACTGGCAACAACAGGTTTTAACTAACGATTGTGAGCCTTTAGTGAAAAAGCTGTGTCCCGAGGTTGAAAAAACCCTGCAGTGGTTGCTAAAATACGCCCCATCAAAGATGACCGGAACAGGTTCATGTTGTTTTGTTGAATTTGCTAGTCAAGTTCAAGCACAAGATGTACTTGCTAACCTCCCCCATACTTGGCAGGGGTTTATCGCATCAAGCGTTAATACTTCTCCTGCTCACACGGAGTTAGCCGCCATCATTGATAAATGAAGTAACGTACAAGTAATCATAAGTTAACCTACTTTGTTCATTCAATGTAAGTTAGTCCAAAAATTCAGTGCCTGAGGAACCCTACCGTGCCTGACATGAAGCTCTTCGCTGGTAACGCAACACCTGACCTAGCTCAAAAAGTTGCAAAACGTTTATATATTGAATTAGGCGATGCTGTTGTTGGCCGTTTTAGTGACGGTGAGATCAGTGTTCAAATTAATGAAAATGTTCGTGGCTCGGATGTTTTTATCTTACAATCAACCTGTGCCCCTACTAACGATAACCTGATGGAACTTATCGTTATGGTTGATGCGCTACGCCGTGCATCTGCCGGTCGTATCACTGCTGTTATTCCTTATTTTGGTTATGCTCGTCAAGATCGTCGTGTACGTTCTGCGCGTGTGCCAATTACAGCTAAAGTGGTTGCGGATTTCTTATCAAGTGTAGGTGTTGACCGCGTTCTTACGGTTGATTTACATGCTGAGCAAATCCAAGGCTTCTTCGATGTACCAGTAGATAACGTATTTGGCAGCCCGGTATTATTAGAAGATATGAAAAACCGCGACTTTGATGACGTGGTTGTTGTATCACCTGATATTGGTGGTGTTGTACGTGCCCGTGCAATTGCAAAACTATTGAACGATACCGACCTAGCTATTATTGATAAACGTCGCCCTCAAGCTAACGTTTCTCAAGTAATGCATATTATTGGTGACGTTGAAGGTCGTGATTGTATTATTGTTGATGACATGATTGATACCGGTGGTACATTGTGTAAAGCAGCTGAAGCTCTTAAAGAGCATGGTGCTAAACGTGTATTTGCTTACGCTACTCACCCTATTCTTTCTGGTACAGCTGCAGAAAACTTACGTAACTCTGTGATTGATGAAGTGATTGTAACTGACTCAATTCCACTGTCTGACGAACTAAAAGCGCTTGATATTGTTAAAGTATTAACACTTGCAGATATGTTAGCAGAGACTATTCGTCGCATTAGCAACGAAGAATCTATCTCGGCAATGTTTGAACATTAAAGTTAAACATTAATGAGTATAAAAGCGCCTTTTGGCGCTTTTTTTGTAGGTGATGTTTATTTTATAAACCCGCAGTGGTATGATAGCGCGCCTTTTGGCTAGGGACCTTGGTCGCAAAGGCCCTAACACTTTTAATTATTGGAGACATCATGTCTAACACAACTTATACTTATGACGCTGAACTTCGCGTAGAAACTGGTACTGGTGCGAGCCGCCGCCTACGTCGCGAAGACAAAGTGCCGGCAATCCTTTATGGAGCTGATAAAGAAGCTTTATCGCTTACTTTTGAACATAAAGATATGATCAAAGCACAAGAAGACGAAGGCTTTTACACTCACATCCTTACATTAAATGTAGGTGGCGAGAAAGTTGAAGCTATCTTAAAAGATATCCAACGTCACCCTTTCAAGCCTAAGCTTACTCACCTTGATTTCCAACGTGTAGACGCAACTCACAAACTAGTAACTAAAGTTCCTTTACACTTCATCGGTGAAGATAAAGTAACTAAGTTAGGTGCAACTGTTGTTCACCAGTTAACTGAAGTTGAGATTTCTTGTCTTCCTAAGTCACTTCCAGAATTCATCGAAGTAGACGTATCTGATCTTGTAGCTGGTGATTCAATCCACCTTACAGATCTTGCGTTCCCTAAAGGTGTTCAATCTGTTGAGCTTGGTAAAGGCGAAGGCCACGATCAGTCTATCGTTACTATCAAAGCTAACAAAGCAGCTCCAACTGAAGACGACGCTTCAGACGCTGCAGAATAATATTTAAGGTCTCGCACCTTGAATTCTATTCAAATGCTTGTGGGCCTGGCTAATCCAGGCCCCGAATACGCAAATACACGCCACAACGCAGGTGCTTGGTTCATTCAAGAACTCGCTGCACGCTACAACTGCACGCTAAAACACGACCCTAAATATCACGGCCTTACTGGCAAAGTGATTATTCAAGGCAAAGAATTCAAATTACTGATCCCCACCACTTACATGAACTTAAGTGGCAAAGCGGTGAGTAGTTTAGCCAATTTTTTTAAAATCCCAGTGGAAGACATACTTGTCGCCCATGATGAATTGGATTTAGACCCAGGCGTTGCCAAATTAAAAAAAGGCGGCGGACATGGCGGTCATAATGGCTTAAAAGACATTATTGCAAAAATGGCAAATCAAAAAGACTTTATGCGCTTACGCATAGGTGTTGGTCATCCAGGACATCGTGAAATGGTCACCGGTTGGGTGCTTGGAAAAGCAGCCAAGGAAGATCAGGAAAAAATGGATGCCGCAGTTGATGAAGCAGTTCGTTGTATGGAAATACTTGCTAAAGACGGTGTGTTAAAAGCACAAAACAGACTACATTCGTTTAAACCCTAATTTTTAGGGGTATATGTACACACGTTTTAAACGAATCTAAACAAGGTATCTTACTATGGGTTTTAAATGTGGCATCGTTGGCTTGCCTAATGTTGGTAAATCAACACTTTTCAATGCATTGACTAAAGCGGGTATTGAAGCCGCTAACTTTCCTTTTTGTACCATTGAACCTAATACAGGTGTGGTACCGGTGCCAGATCCTCGCCTAGACGAACTTGCTAAAATTGTTAACCCACAACGTATTCTTACAACAAGTATGGAATTTGTGGATATTGCAGGTTTAGTTAAAGGTGCATCGAAAGGTGAAGGCCTAGGCAATCAGTTTTTAGCAAATATTCGTGAAACAGATGCGATTGGCCATGTAGTTCGCTGTTTTGAAGATGAAAACGTTATTCACGTAGCGGGTACTATTGACCCTGCGGACGACATTGACGTGATCAACACAGAGCTTGTGCTTGCTGATATGGACAGTGCTGATAAAGCAATTTTCCGTAATGCAAAAAAAGCAAAAGGCGGTGATAAAGACGCAAAAGAGCAAAATGCAGTACTTGAAAAAGTAAAAGTGCATCTTGATGAAGGCTTAACTTTACGTTCTTTAGCACTAACAAAAGAAGAAAAAGCAGCAATTGCACCTATTAACTTCTTAACCATCAAGCCAACGATGTATATTGCAAACGTAGCAGAAGATGGATTTGAAAATAACCCACTACTTGATCGTGTGCGTGAAATAGCTGCTGCTGAAGATGCGGTTGTTGTACCTGTGTGCGCTGCCATCGAGTCTGAGCTTTCTGAGCTTGAAGATGAAGACAAGTTAGAGTTTATGGCTGACCTTGGTCTTGAAGAGCCAGGGCTTAACCTTGTTATTCGTGGCGGTTATGAATTACTGCACTTACAAACCTACTTTACTGCGGGCGTAAAAGAAGTTCGCGCATGGACTATCCCTGTGGGTGCAACAGCGCCACAAGCTGCAGGAAAAATCCATACCGACTTTGAACGTGGTTTTATCCGTGCACAAACAATTGCTTTTGATGACTTTATTGCTTGTAAAGGCGAAAGCGGTGCAAAAGAAGCAGGTAGAATGCGCCAAGAAGGTAAAGAATACATTGTTAAAGATGGCGATGTAATGAACTTCTTATTCAACGTATAATTAAACACTGCACCACCTTGAGTGGCTAATTGTTTTTAAAAGGCTCGTTTTTACGAGCCTTTTTACTTTTCAGCCGAATAAAAACAATAATTAGCTACTTTTACCATAAGCTCAGAATTGTAAAACAAAGCTATAATTACAATGCCACGCTGATAAAGAGTGTTAAAAAAGCAACGTTTTAATTAAAAAGTAGCCGGTTAGCCTATTTTTCCTGCAAACAAACCAACTTAAGTGTTTTTTTGCAAAAAAGGTGTTGACGAATTTGGGGCATATCAGCATAATACGCCCCGCACTCAGCGATGAAGTGCTAACAAAAGAGATGGCTAAGTAGCTCAGCTGGTTAGAGCACATCACTCATAATGATGGGGTCACAGGTTCAAATCCCGTCTTAGCCACCATTTATTTTTTGTTGCTCAATGAAGAGTTTAAAATAACTACCATTTCTTTGATTAATTCAAAGTAATAATGCGGGAGTGGCGGAATTGGTAGACGCGCTGGATTTAGGTTCCAGTATCTTAGGATGTGAGAGTTCAAGTCTCTCCTTCCGCACCATATTCTTGATGAGAATTAAAATTATCAATTGTTTATTGTTGGGATATCGCCAAGCGGTAAGGCACCAGGTTTTGATCCTGGCATTCCCAGGTTCAAATCCTGGTATCCCAGCCA
>NZ_JALNTM010000037.1:0-40274 GCF_023161845.1 Pseudoalteromonas sp. 2CM39R | reverse complement strand
CCAAATAAGAGAAAGCCCGATTCGAAAGAGTCGGGCTTTTTTACGTCTGCAGGAAAGTGAAAGTATTAGCCGTCAGCTATCAGCAGCACAGCGTCAACCTGACCACCGTAGCATGGGTTGAGTATCTAGAACCCCACGGACAAAATAGCGCACCGACTCTAAATACAAGCAAGCCCGATTCAAAAGAGTCGGGCTTTTTTACGTCTACAGGAAAGTGAAAACACAGGAGCAAGGTGTAGGGAAATAGTTGTGGTATAGGGAATAACTAGTTGGGAAAATTAATATGTGGCTTTATGCGAATAAGTTACTAAGCTTGTGCGTAATTTGACTTGTTGCCTAACCAGCGTTGAATGAGAGGGTCTACATACTGAGGATATTGCTTCAACATCTGTTGTGCTATGGGTCTAATTTGATTTAAGGTTTGCTTATCTCTTGTTAAGTCTGCAATTTTAAATTCTGCTAAGCCGGTTTGTTTGGTCCCAAGAACTTCACCTGGGCCGCGTATTTCTAAATCACGTTCTGCGATAACAAATCCGTCGTTACTATCGCGCAGTACTCCTAACCGTTTCTGAGCGGTATGTGAAAGTGGTGCATGGTATAAAAGCACGCAGTGAGATGCCGTAGCTCCACGGCCTACGCGGCCACGTAGTTGGTGAAGCTGTGCTAAACCTAGGCGCTCAGGGTTTTCGATAATAATCAAACTCGCATTAGGCACATCAACCCCAACTTCGATCACGGTTGTTGCCACAAGTACATGAATTTTACCCGCTTTAAAGTCGCTCATAATGGCTTGCTTTTCCGTAGCTTTCATTCGCCCATGGACTAAGCCAATAGCAAGCTCAGGTAATGCTTCTTTTAGCTGTAATGCACTGTCTTCCGCTGCTTGGCATTGTAGTACTTCAGACTCGTCTATTAGTGTACATACCCAGTAAACCTGTCGACCTTGTTCCTTACAGGCAAGTTTTACGCGACTAATAATGTCATCTCGACGAGTATCAGGAATCGCAACTGTAGTGATAGGAGTCCGCCCAGGTGGTAATTCGTCAATCACTGAGGTTTCTAAGTCTGCATAGGCAGTCATCGCCAGCGTACGTGGTATAGGAGTTGCTGTCATTACTAGCTGATGTGGATAACAATCACCAAAACGGCCTTTTTCACGCAATGATAAACGTTGATGAACTCCAAAGCGGTGTTGTTCATCAATAATGATAAGTACAAGATTGTTAAATTTTACTTCATCTTGAAATAACGCATGGGTACCGATAATCATTTGCGCTTCACCTGAGGCGATCATTGCAAGTGTACTTACGCGCTCTTTACCTTTTGTTTTACCACCTAACCAAGCAACCATTATTCCAAGGCTTTCAAACCAGCTAGAAAAGTTGATTCCGTGTTGCTCTGACAATATCTCTGTTGGCGCCATTAATGCGACCTGGTAGCCTTTTGCTATCGCAGTTAACGCGCTCAGTGCTGCGACTAGTGTTTTACCAGAGCCAACGTCCCCTTGGACAAGTCGCATCATAGGGTAGGCGTGTTGCATATCTGCTTTAATTTCTGATACCACACGGCTTTGTGCATTGGTTGGCGCAAAGGGTAATTGTGCTAAAAATTGTGTTTCTAATGAATTAGTGGGCTCAAGTTCAACGGCTTTAACTTGTTGTCCCTGTTCTCTTACTTTTAATAAACTTAGATTTTGAGCCAGTAACTCTTCAAATACGAGCCGCTGCTGAGCTGGGTGAGTCCCTTGTTCAAGCGCACTTATATCAACATCATTAGGAGGGCGATGCAGTAATAATAACGCATCACTTAACGGTAGTTGCGATGGTTGCCATTGTTGGGGAAGTAGCTCTTCTACTGCATACTTTTGAAGTAATTCTATTGCCTGTTCACTCAACGCCCTAATAGAGAGCTGCTTTAACCCCTCGGTTGTTGAATAGACTGGCGTAAGTGTTGATGATGTTGATTGTTGTTCAAAAGTGTCGCTAATACTGTATTCAGGATGACTCATTTCAAAGCCAATACGTCCGCGACGTATTTCGCCAAAGCAACGAATTATTTTGCCTGTGCTAAATGCATTTTTTTGTGCTGCGGTAAAATTAAAAAATCGTAGTGTTAACCTACCTGTACCATCATTTATTTGGCAAACCAGCATGCGCCGCTTTCCAAAGGTTATTTGACTGGTTTCAATGGTTGCTTGAACAGTTACGTGGCTATGAGGGGTCAACTCACTAATTGTATAAATACGGGTTCTGTCTTCATACCTAAGCGGCAAATGAAATAGCATGTCCTGTACTGTACTAATACCTAGCTTTAATAGCCGTTCAGCCATTTTAGGACCAACGCCTTTAAGTTCTGTGATTGGGTATTGGCTTAAGCTAGGTTTAGACAATGTAGGCTCAATTCTTATTATTTAGTAAGTTAAGTGTACTGATACACTGTATATGCATCAAGTATGTTTTAACGCCTGCCAAAACTGTTCATCAGCAACAATTTCGCCGTTTTCATCAAGAGCAGGGTAAGGTAGGTTTTTTTGTTTGCATTGCCTTGCAATAATTGGGTGGCAGCCTTCAAAGTACATTGGGTGCTTAATTTCTTCACTCAGCATATTTCTATTGTATAAACCAGCTAGATCACGTTGACGCTGCGCCTCAAATAAAATTAGGGCTGCTGCAACGGATACATTTAACGACTGCACCATGCCTTGCATTGGAATAATGATGTTTTGATCTGCATACTCTAAGGCTTGTGGAGAGATCCCCGTTTTTTCTTGACCGACAATAATTGCAGTCGGTTTAGTGTAATCAATTTCTCTGAAGTCGACAGCATCTTCACTTAAATGCGTCGCTAAAATTTGTACATCAGGATTATGAGCACGCATACTTGCAACGGCATCATCTATGTTTCTGTGAAGATGTGTGTCTAACCAGTTTTTACTACCACCTGAGGTATTATTGGTTAGCCACTTTTGTTTTTCTGGCCACACGGCATGCACATGATGACAACCAACGGCATCAGCCGTTCTAACAATTGCTGATAAGTTATGGTGTTTGTGTACGTCTTCTAAACACACGGTAAGGTCGGTTTGACGACGTGAAAGTACACTTTCGATTCTTTGGTAACGAGTTTGCTGCATTGGAGTCCTCTTTTTCGGCAAATTATACGAGATTTTTCACCTTAAGGCACCACTGTTCGACTAATCGGGTTTTGTAATGAGATCAGGGTTTCGGTTGATTGAATGGCTTCTATTGCCTGTATTTTATTGATTAGTACATCTTGTAGATGATCGATAGAGCGGGTCATTACTTTAATAAAAATACTGTAATTACCAGTGGTGTAATATGCTTCGACCACTTCCTCTAATGATTCTAATTTTATAAGTGTTTGCGGATAATCGCGCGCGTTGTTCAAATTAATACCAATAAAACAACACACATCGTAACCTAATTGCTTTGTATTAATGGTTAGTTGAGTACCTGTGATGATCCCTGCATGTTTCATTTTTTCGATTCGCACATGAATTGTTCCTGCGCTTACACTAAAGCGTTTTGCTAATTCAGCATAAGGTGTACGCGCATTATCCATTAATGCATGCAGAATCTGTTTATCAAGATTATCGATTTGATAATTTTCCATAGATATAGCGGCCTTAAATTATGGTATTAGTTGTTTTTATACCACTTTTTTAATGGTTTTAATATCGTAAGGCTATTTTTATTGTGGGATATTGAATTAAATAGTTTAATTGTTACGATAACCTCATTGAAGCGTAATTTGCGCTAAGTAGTAAATACAATAACTGGGAATGAGGCCAATTATTATGAGTTCACATTATGTGCAGCAGCAGCAGCAAATAAGTAAAGTTAAGCAGTTCTTTTCGCAGCAATTAGAACAAAAACTGGGCTTAATTGAAGTTCAAGCGCCTATTTTGGCTAAAGTAGGCGACGGTACACAGGATAACTTAAGTGGGCACGAGAACGCCGTGGCTGTGAATATTAAAGCGATTGCAGATAGCCGTTACGAAGTGGTGCATTCTCTTGCTAAGTGGAAGCGTAAAACCTTGGGTGAATATGGCTTTTCACAAGGTGAGGGAATTTATACGCAAATGAAAGCGTTGCGACCCGATGAAGATTCACTAAGCCCAATCCATTCTGTTTATGTTGATCAATGGGATTGGGAGCAAGTTATTTGTGAAAGTACGCAGCGTTCTTTATCTACTCTCAAGCAAACGGTTGAAACAATTTACCAAGCTATTAAAGCCACTGAACAATATGTTAGTGCAAGCTTTGGCTTAAGAGTATTTTTGCCAGCTAAAATTACTTTTGTACACAGTGAAGAACTGCGTGAAATGTACCCTGACTTTAGCGCTAAGCAGCGTGAGAAAGCGATTGCTCAAGAATATGGTGCTGTGTTTTTAATTGGTATTGGCGGAGCATTAAGTGATGGTAAAATTCATGATGTGAGAGCGCCAGATTACGACGATTGGTCAACACCAACATGTGATCAGTATATGGGATTAAATGGCGATATTTTAGTATGGAATCCAATTCTTGAAGATGCTTTCGAAATATCATCTATGGGAATTCGAGTGAGCCCTGAAGTTTTGCAAGCTCAATTGGGAATTACCGGTGACGAAGACCGTTTAGAGTTTGATTGGCATAAAGCATTGTTAGAAAGTAAATTTCCTCAAACAATTGGTGGTGGTATTGGTCAGTCTCGCTTGGCTATGCTGTTATTACAAAAACAACACATAGGGCAAGTGCAGGTAGGTGTGTGGCCAGCGCAAACCTATGACAGTGTAGACGGCTTACTATAAAGAATAAGGGGCTGTTACTAACAGCCCCTTATAATTAAGTTTTAAACTCAATTTCTATTTTATTGTTTTCTAACTTAACATTACTTGGTGGAAAGTTGCGAGTTGTTTTAAGTAACTTGTTGAATATATGGATTTCCACTCCAGAATGTAAAACGGTATTTACGGTTAAAATGGCTTCATCGAGCATGGTATTTAGTTTTTGCTCTAAACTCGCTATCTGCTTTTCTAGTTGTTCAGCTTGTTGACTATGATGTATCTGAGTTGATCCAATCTTATTCATGAGCTCGCTTTTTTTATCAGCATCTTTAATTAAATCTGCTTTTTCTAATGCAGCTTGTAAGCTATCAACCTGTTCATTTGCAGCTGTTAATTCACTAAAATATTTATCAATATCTTTGGTCATTTGAGTAGCTGAAGCGGCTAAATTAATTGCCATTTTAGCCCCTGATTCGTTACCAATTTCTCCGGCAATTAGTTTAGTGGCATCTAAAATTTCACCTCCAAATAACTTTCCTTTAGGTAGTTCTGATTGACCAATTTGAATTATATTTTTTGCTTTCATTGAGCTATGGCTGGCTTGGCGGTCAAGCAATATGCTGTTAGCTTCAATGTAGCAATATTGAGAGTGTGAGGCATGCACATCACCTGCGCAAATTATTCTGCAAGACAGTGATTTATCTTCAGGCTTTTGATGGCCAATCACCCCTTGTTTTACAAGTATATCGCCACCGGCGGTTAATTCTCCAGATTCGACTGTACCAAAAACGGTTATGTCACCTGTTGCATTTATCCTCATCCCTGGCTCTACATTTTTACTAACTATTACACTACCTTCAAAGTCGATATGGCCTGTTTTTACAGACACATCGTTAACAGTGAAAATATCGTCAACACGCATTCCGTTATTTATTTCAACAGGCACGCCGGCAATAGTTGAAAGTAATTCCATCGGGTTATTTTTTGATATTTCAGTACCCTCACCTGCAATTAGGGCATGAACTTGCCCTGGTTTGGCTGGTAAAACATCACCTATCACGGTAAACCCTTCTTGACCAGGAGTAGCAGGTTGCTGCTGGATTAGTAATTCACCCGGTTTAACACTTGCTAATTTACCAAAATCACGCATATCAACACTACCATCTTCTTTTAATTTGGGTGCTTTAAGGCGGTCTTTTAAGGTTTTAACCATGGCTTTAAATTTACTATCTTGGCCGTCAGTAGGTAAACGTCCTTTAGCGAGTGGTCCGCTAACTACAGAGCCCGGAGGAAGCTCAAATTGCTTTTGTAAAAGCTGCTCTAAAAATGCTTGTTTATAACCTCTAGCAACATGCGCTTTCACTAATTCTTTTTTAGCTTCATCAAAACTGAGTGTTGCGCCACCTTTGGCGAGAGTGAGCGTGCCAGTGGCTAGCATTTTATCATCGCTGATTTCAACGATTAAGGTTGCATCGTGGCGTGTTGCAACGACTAAGATTCGTTCAGGTGTTGCACTACTGAAATAGTTATTTATGGCGTCATGATCGATTTCACACTCGCTGTAAGGCGATTGTTCAATTGCTTCAATGATAAAAGCAGCACTGGTGGGTGCAGATTTACTCGTATCGAGCAATACATTGCCATTATGAGCAAGCTTAAACACAAGTTATCCTTTTTCTACTACAAAAGTAAGGTTTAATAAAATAACGTGATTACAGAGTGCTAGAATTTTAGTTTTGAGTCAAGAATTCATCAAAGTGTAGCTATAGAATGGGATAAAAGCTATGAGCGGCGCTCATAGCTTATAGAGGTTAGTTTGTTGAAGGAAGTTCCATAATGCCGTCAATTTCTACTTGTACACCTCTAGGGAGTGCACGAACGCCAATAGCTGCACGCGCAGGGTAAGGCTGTTTAAAATATTGGCTCATAACTTCGTTCACAATGGCAAAGTTTGAAAGATCAGTAAGGTAAATATTAACTTTTACTAGGTCTTGAATAGAACCGCCAGCTTCCTCACAAACCGCACTGATATTTTTAAATACTTGATGTGTTTGCTCACTAAAGTCTTCAGAAATAACGTCCATTGTTTCTGGGACAAGTGGTATTTGCCCTGATAAATAAACAGCTGTACCCACTTTTACTGCTTGGCTATATGTACCAATTGCTGCAGGTGCTTTATCCGTTGATATAAATGCTTTATTCATGATGTTCCTATTTTATTTTTTACGATAGACTTTTTGTACATCGGGCATAACACGTATGCGGCGCATAATATTGGCGACATGAATACGGTTTTTAACTGTGATCCCTAAGTCTATCACGTATAAATTACTTTCTTTTTCATCGGTAGCAATTTCTACAATATTGGCCTGCGTAGTGGCGACCACATTGGTTAATTTAGCCAGCGCACCTTGGTGGTTAATGATTTCTACTCTTAAAGCCGCTATATATTCTTTTTCTGGATTATCATCCCATTTTACGACTAGGTATTTCGAACGATCATTTTCCCAACCACGAATATTTTTACACTCTTGGCGATGAACGGTTAAACCTTTACCTTGGCTAACATGGGCAGTAATAGCGTCTCCAGGTACAGGACGACAACATTTAGAATAATTAACCAACATGCCTTCGGTACCAATAATGGTTGCCTTGGCACGCTTTGCGATATCGTTTAAATCATCATTGTCGTTTTGTAATAAGCGTTTAGCAATCAGCATACTCATTAAGTTACCTGAGCCAATCTCTACTAGCAATTCTAAGGTAGAGGAAAGCTCATGCTCTTCAAGCACTCGGGTAATATTTTCAGCTGGCAGGTTATCAAATTTGTTTTCCCCTAGCGCTGAGTCAAGTAAGCGACGACCAAGTAATAACGCTTCTTCATGCTGTTGACTTTTAAGGTAGTTGCGTACGCCTAAGCGTGCTTTGCCAGTAACAATAAAGTTAAGCCATGTTGCGTTAGGGTGAGCGCCTGAACTGGTAATAATTTCTATTGTTTGCCCTGTATCAATGGCTTTACTTAAAGGATAAGGCTTGCGGTTTACACGTGCACCGACACAAGTATTACCTACATCAGTATGAACGGCATAAGCAAAATCAACCGCCGTTGCACCCATAGGAAGTTCAATAATCCGACCATCTGGGGTAAAGACATAAATTTCTTCTGGGAATAGCTCTGTTTTTACATTCTCTACAAATTCAAACGAGGAACCTGCACTTTGTTGTAATTCCAATAAGCTTTGCATCCATTGGCGTGCGCGCTGTTGTGCAGTATGACCCGCATTGTCACCCGACTTTTTATACATCCAGTGAGCTGCGACACCTTTATCAGCCATGTGATCCATATCTAAAGTACGGATTTGAATTTCTACAGGAATACCATGCGGGCCAACTAACGAAGTATGTAATGATTGGTAACCATTAGTTTTTGGTACAGCAATATAGTCTTTAAAGCGGGTTTCAATTGGCTTATATAAGTTATGAGCTACACCAAGTACGCGATAACAGGTATCCATAGAGTCTACTGCAATACGAAATGCGTAAATATCCATGACTTCGTTAAACAGCAGCTCTTTGTTGAGCATTTTTTTATAAATACTGTATAGATGCTTTTCACGGCCTGATACGGTCGCTTTTATGCCAAATTCTTCAAGGCGAGCTTCAATTTCAGTTTGAATATTTGAAATAACTTCTTTGCGATTACCACGCGCTTTAGCCACTTCCGATTTAAGTGCACGATGACGCATAGGGTACAGTGCTTGAAAACCTAAATCTTCTAGCTCATTTTTTATATCATGAATACCTAAACGATTAGCAATTGGTGCATAAATCTCAAGGGTTTCACGAGCAATACGGCGGCGTTTATCAGGACGAAGTGCGCCTAATGTGCGCATGTTGTGTGTTCTATCAGCTAGCTTGATTAAAATAACCCGAATATCTTGGGTCATTGCCATAATCATTTTTCGATAGTTTTCAGCTTGGAACTCTTTTTTATCTTTGAAGCTCAATTTATCAAGCTTGCTCACACCCTCTACGAGTTCTGCTACTGTTTCACCAAATATTTCAGCTAAATCTTGTTGGCTAAAATCGGTATCTTCAATCACATCATGCATGAGTGCTGCCATGAGCGTTTCATGGTCAAGATGCATGCTTGCTAATATTTGAGTGACTTCAACGGGGTGAGTAATGTAAGGCTCGCCACTTGAACGAGTTTGACCCTCATGAGCCTCTCGGGCTACCACGTAGGCTTTTTGAACTAGCTCAACATCGTCTGCTGGCAAGTATTTTGAGATTTTCTTTTTAAGACCTTCAAAAAGATACATTCACACTCCAATGTTCTCGTGAAGCAAATAAGTTAGGATAAGTTACGAATATACGATGAAAACAAAGGATTGCCAACGGCTATAGTTGAAAAACTATGCCGTTAGCTAAATCAGACCGGGCGGTTGATTATTGGTTGCCACCAACAATGGCAGCAACAGCAGCTAGTTCTGCCGCTTCTTGATGTTGTTGTTCTTCACGGTCAATAACATCCATTGAAGAATTATCAACTAAACCAAGTTCGATTTCACGTAAAGCAACAACTGTCGGCTTATCGTTCTCAGGATCTACTAGTGGATCTTTACCACCAACAGCAATTTGGCGGGCACGACGGGCCGCAACTAAAATTAAGTCAAAACGATTACCAATTGCATCTACTGCATCTTCAACTGTTACGCGAGCCATCTTAGCACTCCAAAATAATTTAAAAGCAAAGGCGTAGTTTACTGCACGCAGCAAGTTTCGCCAATAGCCAGTGGTTAATTTTTATCTATTTTAAGGCATGAACCGAAAATTAATCGTAATTTAGATTACTTGAGCAGCTCATTAATTAAAGTTTGATGACGTGTTGTTTGTGCTTTTAGCGTTAATCGCTGTGCAATTACTATGGTTTCTAAATCGCATAGAGCAGTATCAAAATCATCATTCACTACAACATAGTCGTATTCGTTGTAATGAGAGGTTTCTGATTGAGCTTGCGCCATTCGACCTGCAATAATTTCAGCAGAGTCTTGGCCGCGATTATTTAAACGTTGCTCTAGTTCTTGTTTTGATGGCGGAAGAATAAAGATAGTTTTTACGTCGTCCATTATTTCTCGAACTTGGCGAGCGCCTTGCCAGTCAATATCTAAAAATACATCAATACCTGCGGCGAGTTGCTCTTCAATCGCTTGCTTAGAAGTACCATAATAGTTATCAAATACTTGTGCCCATTCAAAAAAATCATCTTTGGCAATCAGCGCTTTAAACTCATCAACTGATACAAAGTGGTAATGTTCTGCATTATTTTCACCAGGGCGCGGTGCGCGAGTGGTGTGCGATACCGATACTTTCATATCAGCATGCTTTTTCAGTAGTGCATTTATTAAGCTAGATTTACCTGCCCCAGAAGGTGCTGATAAAATGAATAAGTTTCCGCGAGAGTGTGCCATGATTTTTTACCTAAAATGAACAAGCACAGCCGTTAAAAAGGCCTGCCTTAATTTTACTATTGTACTTTATTTAATGAAGCTTACTCAACTGCTGCATACTTAGAGCAAATAGCCCGTGTCTAAGAGCATAGATACAGAGAGTTTGTGAAGGTGATTTTTACTCTCGCATAATGCAAAGACATGTGTTGCAACTTGCATATCTAAGTGATGTAATTTTTTATTATTATTTAAATTCAATAGGTTAAAGTTTGGAATGAAGTCTGCATTAGTTCAACTATGTAACTATAGAGGGCTTACGTATGAAATTAACCCATCTCGGAAAAGTTTGCTGTGTATTGTGGCCTTGCACCGTTTTTAGTCAGCCATTTGAGAATTGTCCAAGCCAGGCTTTTTTAATGCAAGATGCTAAAGCACAGTTATACGGTATAGATTTAGTATCGGCTAAGCCTACGGTGTTAGCCGCGACTTTAACGTTTGCTACTGAGGCAAACAATGAAAGCGTAAATGCCATTGGCTTTAATTATAAAGATCAGTATTTGTATGGCTTTAGTCGCCAAGCACCAAAAAGTGTGGTGCAAATAGACAGTAACTATCAAATGGCTCGCTTAAATATCACAGGGCTGCCAGATACTAATTTTTATGTAGGTGACATTCAGGTAACAGGCGATGCAGCAAATCAGCGCGCTTCATATTATGTTTATACTCCTCGGTTTGGCCTTTACGAAATCGATTTAAACTCAGATCTAACCGCTGAAATTAATGCACAGCTTTTACCTAATAGTGCCAACTGGAATTTAGGAATTTATGATTTTGCCTTTCATCCACAAAGTAATTTACTTTATGCAGTTGAATCAAATGGTGATTTGCATGAAATTAACGTTGCTAATAATACCTCTAAATTTATAACTCAGCTCGATATTGGTGATGATACGGGCGCATTTGGTGCCGCTTACTTTGATATTGACGGCCAGTTTTACTTTAGTAATAACAAAAGCGGAAAAATACATAAAGTTGATTTAAGTATTAGCCCCGTAGTTGGCTACACACCAACAGCAAACGTATTTACCTCAGGACCTAAATCTAGTCAAAATGATGGTGCGCGATGCGCTATTGCAGAAGTTGCAGTTACCGATAGTTCTATTGATTTTGGTGATGCTCCTCGTCCATATAACACGAGTCTTGAGCAAAGTGGCGCTCGACACTTATTTGATCCTAGTAGTACTGGCAGTAATCTTATTTACTTGGGTGAGACGGTCGATGGCGAAAATATCAATACGAATGACGATTTAATCAATAACCCCATAGATGACTCTGATGACGGGGTTAGCTTTGTTACCGCGATTGCTGCAGGACAAGATAGCCAAATCATTGTCAACGCCTCAGCTGATAGCTTTTTATATGCTTGGTTTGACTGGGATCAAAATGGTGGCTTTAGTGAATCCGAACGCATGGTAACTAAGTATCAGCTTAACAAAGGTGATAATAGTATTTTAGTTAGCGTACCGAGTAACGTTAAAGCAGGGCAAACATGGGCTCGCTTTCGAGTTACTGATGGTTCTGAGGCATCATTAATTACTGCCACGGGTGGAGTGCTAGGTGGCGAAGTGGAAGATTATCCAATAACCACATTTGCTAGCGCTGTTTATCCTGGTGAAAACGATTGGGTAACGCTTGCCTATGAAGATAAATGGCCGTTTTCAGGCGATTACGACTTTAATGATGTGGTTGTAAATTATCGTACTACGCAGCTGATTGAAGGAAGTAATGTGGTTGGCTATAAAATTGATGGTCAACTTGTTGGAGTGGGCGCAACTTATCACAATGGTTTTGCTGTAAGACTTACAGAAACTACTACTAGCACAACCAATACTATTTTAAGCAGTGAAATTGATGAGCAAAATATCATTTACACTATCAATGGAGATCTGCAACTAGACTCGCCATTAGAAGCAAACCGTGAGCAAGCAATTTTGATTTTCATGCAGGATACTTGGCAACATATTACGAAGCAAGCCGGCTGTGATTACTTTAGAACCGAAAGCAATTGTGACGTAAACAGTAAAGTAACGTTTAGTATGACTATTCCATTAAAAGCAGCTAAAGCGCTAGCGAATGCACCTGGTACACTACTCGATCCGTTCATTTTTGGTAGCGAAGGATTTTATCATGGTGACTTTTTAGTTGGTAAAAATGCAAGAAGCTGGGAGGTTCATCTAAAAAACCAAGCGCCAACAGAGGCTTTCGATAGTAGTTTATTCGCTGTTAATGGTGCAGATGATGCCACTCAGCAAGCCTCTGAGTTATTTTTTCAAACTGAAAATGGCCTTCCATGGGCGATTGAAGTCGGTATGCAGTGGCTACATCCACTTGAAGGGGTAGACATCACCAACGCTTATGATCGTTTTGCTAATTTTGCGCAGTCGTCAGGTCAGCAAGCCCCGCAGTGGTTTAACAGTTACAACGCACCGAGTGTGGTTGTTAAAGGAGAACAGTAATGAATAAATTAACCGTCATCTTATGCTCATTATCACTGTTAACAGCCTGCGGGGGCGGAGGCGATGAAAGTGCAGCACCTGCCCCGACTAATGTAGCTCCACCAGTTGCTGATCCAGTAACAGCTGAGCCCCAAGGAATGGCAAACTTAGTTATCAATAATGACTTTAACTTATCAACAAAATTTAATTTAGCTATTGATGTAGCGCTTTCTAGAGGTGATGAAAGAGCGTATCTGAATATTTGTCAGAAAAAATCGAATGCAGAGCGAGCAGATTACAATAATTGCTTATTTAGAGCCCCTTTAACGCAAGGGGCACTCACAACTACCCTTGCGATGAGCAGACAAGATATAGAGCTAGTAGCGGAAATTTGGTTTTACGATACCAGCACCCAACCACTTGCTTTTACTTGGCAGTTTGATGCTCAAACACAAAACCAACTGTTTGAGATTAGATAACATCAGATTATGTCGAATTCTGGTTAAGTTTTATCGGCTTAATTGATAAAACTCAAAGTTAAGATAAAGAATATACTCAGGTATATTCTTTTTTATTGTAAAAAGGGGCGTTCATGTTCAAGGTTATTTCGAGTAGGCGGTGTAATTCAAGAAGAGGTTATAGCATTGCTGTCATCACAGTAATTGCATTTATGCTAATTGTTGCCGCATTTAATCCGTGGCAATTTTATTACGCTGATTTATTAATATCCTTTCGGTTTCCTTTGTTAGCTGCTGCGTTGTTTTTTGCACTGTTACTGCTTGCGCTAAAAAAACTATGGCTAGGGGGAGTGATTGCGATTATTTGTATTATTAATTTAAGTTCACTGGTGCCGCTGCATTCATTAGAAGTCGCTCCCTCGAAGGCTGCGATAACAGTTAAGCAAATTAATCTAAATTACAATAATCCCTATGTAGACATGCATCTAAAAAACTTACAAAACCAGCAATGGGATGTGCTTGTTTTGCAAGAGTTTAGCGATTTAAACCGGCATTTACTCACGCCTTTTTTAAATAAAGCCAGTTTGTTTGGTTATCGCGAAGTTGAAGGGATCCCTTACGGGATTGTGGTTATTTCGCGTTTACCGATTATACACAGACAGCAAGTTAAATTAGATGGCGACCGATTAGGTTATATAAAGCTTAAGCTATTATTAGATAAGCACCCAATTACCGCTTTTATTGCCCACCCACCTTCACCTAGAACCGCTACTCATTGGCATAATCGTAATCGATTATTATCAGTAATGAACGAGGCGAGTACAAAAGAGATAGATCCTTGGTTTATTGCGGGAGATCTAAATATTGTTCCCTGGTCTGGCTATTTTAATTGGTCTAATGCCCAAAGTTGTTATGCAGCTGCAAATGCATATACCAGCTTTGCACCTACTGCAATAGAGCACACTTTAATGACGGGCTTGCCAATTGACCATTGTATTTTTAATCAAGAGTTTAATTTATCTTCTTTGGAAGTGAGTGAGTTTAAAGGAAGCGATCATAAAATATTAAGTTATACATTAAACTTAAAAAGTTAGATGGAGTATTTATTTTAGGCTAATACACAACAAGTAGCTTAAACGCTACTTGTTGTGTATTAGCAAAGTAATTATGGTGCAGTAGTAAATGTGGTTTTTAAATCATGTAATAAATGGCGTAAATTACGTTTATGCGGGAATAGCGTAAACGCGGCTGTTGTAATTGATAACGCTTTGAACTTTGCGCCTATTTCTCGATAATATTCACCGTAACATTCTAATATACGTGCTTGTGCTTTTATTTGTGCAATCATTCCAGCATCTCTTTTGCAGCGTGAAACAATTTCTTTCATCGCATTGAGCCTGTTTTTACGATTTGCGGTAATAGAGCCCGCTCTCATCAAGTAATCCATGGCTACGCGCGGCGAAAAAGCTACATCACCAATTCTTGCAAGCTTTAACCAGCAATCCCAATCACTTGCGCTGTTTAATATGTTATCAAATCGGCCGATATAATTAATGGCTGAACGTTTAACCATAACCGAAGAGGTACCAATCACATTGGCAAAAATAAGTAAGTCTATTGGCGATTTTAAGTTTTGATATCCCATATCTTTCTTATCAACAAATTTTGAAAACTCAGGCCAAAAAGAAAAGCAATCCACAATAGGCTCATAATCTTCATTTACATGCATATAATTAGTAAAGCTTAAAACACATTCGGGGTTTTCTTTCATATAACCTAATTGCTCATACAACTTATCATCACTCCAATAGTCGTCGGCATCTAAGAATGCAATATAGTCCCCTTTAGAAGCTGCAATAGCGCGGTTGCGTACATTAACTACACCGGTATTTTCTTGTTCTAAAATAACCAGCTGTGGAAATGTGTTCTGCGCTTTTCTCAACCAATCAACACTGCCATCGGTTGAGCCATCGTCTACAACGATAATTTCTAGACTGACATTTTTTTGAGCAATAACACTACTCAGTGCCTTTGCTAAATACTGTTTGCAATTGTAGTTTGGGATAATAACGCTTATTTCTATATTCATGAGCTGCACCCTGGCTTCTATTAATTAACTAGGTAAGTACTACGCAAGTTAAGCGCCAAGTATTTTTATAGCTTTGTGGGGTGTTTTTTGTCTAATGCTTTGCATTTTGCAATATATGTTCGCAAATTGACTTAAATCTTACCACTTTCAGTGCTTTTTAACCGGGCACAGTTCTTGCGAAATAACCATTAGAATCTTTTGGAGTATTTAGCATGAAACATATAGGTATTGTTGTACCAAGCTTCCATATCCCGTCGGAAACTTTTGTGGTCACAGAAATAAATGCACTTGTTAAAGCAGGGCATAAAGTAAGTGTTATTACCTTTGAAAATTTAAATACCAGTGCCAACCTTGATAGCAGTGTAAATGTAATTATTATTAAAAAGTCTTTTGGTGCTGCTGCTAAATTTGCAACCTTTAAACCGTTAGCAGCACTTAATGCTACCAAAATTGCTTTTCGCTTTACCTCAATCTCAGCCATATCGCTTCTAGGGTATGGGTTAAACATCGCAGAAATAATTAAGCGGCACGGTATCTCCCATATACATTGTCACTTTATGCATGCACCGCTGGCATATTCGATTGTTGCTAGCAAAATTGCGGGTATCAGTGTCTCATCAATCGGTCATGGTCATGATGTTTATGTAAACGATACCGACCTAAAGCTTAAACTTTCGTTATGTGATTTCTCGGTTGCTGTGTGTAAAGACATGGCTCAAAAGCTAAGTAATTACAAGGTAGGAAAAGTTGAGCTATTGCATTGCGGTGTTGATTTAAGCCTATTTAGCTGCACTCCAAATCGACTTAATGAGTCAGTTAAACTGTTATTTATTGGACGCTTAGTTGAGAAAAAAGGACTGCAGTTTCTTTTACCCGCTATAAAAAAATTAAGTAAAAAATACGCAATATGCTTAGACATCGTTGGCGAAGGCCCATTAATGAATGATTTAAAATTTTTGTGTGAAGAGCTCGGGCTTGATAAAGATGTTCGCTTTTTGGGGCGTCGTACGCCTCTTTGGTTATCAAAAAATACCAGTAATTACTCGGCACTGGTTGCGCCATTTTGTGTATCTAGTAATGGTGACAGAGACACCGGGCCTGTGGTTCTCAAAGAGGCTATGGCAAGTGGTATTCCTGTGCTAACAACTAAGCTTATGGGGGCAAAAGAAATTGTAAATGATTCTGTTGGCTTTAAGTGTGAGCCTTCAAGCATTATTGGATTAGAGACTATTTTAACTCAATTTTGTGAGCTTAATCCGTATGAACGATATGCCAAAGGTATCAATGCTAAGCGGTTGGTTGCAAATAAATTTAATGCCAGCTCACAAGCTAAAAAGCTGTCATCTTGGGTGCAAAACTCTTAAGGAATGAAGATGAACGGACTGAAGCAAATAGCCTATTTTGGATTATCAACATTATTGCTCAAAGGGCTTGGCTTTGCTTTACTCCCTATCTCAACTCGTCTTTTAAGCCCGTCACAGTTTGGTGAACTTAATTTTTTAGTCTCTATTTCAGCCGTAATGTCTTTGTTGTTATGCCTAGGGCTACCTGAACTGCTTTTTAAACAGCAAATGAAAAGCGTTGTTTGTAAGCAGGCTTTATTTAGGGATGCGTTGATTTTATGTAGTATGTTAAGCACTGCATTTGTAATTGCTGTTGTATTGTTTGCTGACCTATTGCTGAATTTATTACCTATCTCTGTTAACCATATAGATCTGCAACTATTAGCCGTTAACTTGGCATTTTCGTCGGTATTGTCGATTGTATTTTGCTTTTTTAGATATTACGAAATGGCTAAGCAGTTTTGCTATTTAGCTGTTTTACAAGGGGTCGGGCAAACTCTACTCACCATCGTCTTGCTATATCTAGGCTTTGGTGTAACCGGCGTTATGCTCTCTGGTGTGGTAGCGAGTTTTATTGTACTGATATTGTCACTGTGGCAAATAGCACGCACGATTAATATTAGTTTTAAATGTATCGCATGGAATATTACGCCTAAGAATACGCTGTTTTTGTTAAGCATTATTATCTCTTCGCTCTTTGTGTACGCTAATAATGGCGCAGAAAACTGGTATATTGCAGCCAGTGTGGGCAAAGAAAAGCTCGCTCAATATTATGTCGCTCTGCAATTTGCAGTCATGACCTCGTTCACATTTGAGCCAATCAGAATGTGGTGGTTTTCACGCCGTTTTGACGAGTTAACCGCAAGTCGCAGTCACTATGTGTTTTTATGTGAATTAAGCCTCGAAATTGCGATTGCCCTTTGCAGCATCATGCTACTTGTAGCCCCGCACTTATTCACTCTCGTTTTACCACAAGGTTATTTACTTAATACGTGGCTATTACCCAGTTTAATACTCATTGTTGTGCTGAGGCACCATAGCGATTTACTTAATATTGGTTGTTATATTCACTATAACGGTTTGTTTGTGACTATTATTAATGCAGTTAGTGCTACAAGCGTATTAATTGCATTAAGTTTTTTAGTGCCAAAATGGGGAATATTAGGTGCGGTTGTATCACTTGCGTTGGCGCAAATTTTAAAAACGCTACTGTTTGTAGCTATTAGTCAAAAGCTAGAGCATTTAGCATTTAAAGTACACAGTCTGCTCCCTAGCTGGCTGTGCTTTATTCTTGTGTTTTCGTTAAGTGTGACGCAAGTGTCTTACTACATTGTAGGACAGGTTGCTGTGTTGATATGTTTGTTTGCGGTGTTATTTAAAAAGTATAAACACCACATCACGGGAATATTGCAACGGCTTTTAGCAAGGAAGGCGCATGGTTAACTGGTATAAAGAGCATTACTTATTAATAAATGGCTTAGTGATAACGGCGCTTATTTTAAGCTTATATTCGTTATTTGGGCCCATAGCTGCTTTTGCTTTATTGTTACTGCCATTTGCTGGCGTATTAGCCGTGCGTATTAGTACTGTGTTTATTATCTTATTTATTTTATTTAGTTATTTTAGGATTCATGAGGCATTTGTATTTTTAATGCCGCTTAAAATCCCTAAACTCTTAGCGCTAGCCTCTTTACTGGCCATTTTCTGGCATTTATTTATTTCCAAAACATTAAAACCGCATTGGAGCTCAGCTCATCTTATTTTTGTCATTTGGTTTGTGTGGCTTACCGTGTGTGTGTTTTCGGCTTCAAACCGTGGCGTTGCTATTGAGTATTGGTCTGGAGTGTTGGTTAAAGTTTTTATTATGGTGTTTGTGATCAGCTGGTGGTTAACGCGATTTTCTCACTTTAGTTACGTAAGACTAGGAATTATGATTTCTGGTGTGGCCATTGCGCTGGTGGCACTGAATAACAAAATTAATGGTGTGGGGCTAGTTGAGGGCACCCGAGTCACTATTTCTCGAGAATATCGTTCACAACTGGGCGATCCTAATGATTTATCTTTAGTGCTGATGTTTCCTGTGTCTTTTTTAGCTGCTGAATTATTTAATACATACAACAATCCATATCGACGATTATTTGCAGGCGTTGGTTTAATTTTGGCTATTTCAGGAGTGATAGCTACGCAAAGCCGAGGCGGCCTATTAGGTATTGCTGCTATTTTGAGTTTCTTTTTATATCAAAAGGTAAAAAATCCAGTGGTTGTGGCTGCATGTGGGGCAGTTGCCATGCTTGCCATGATGGTCTTTGCGGGGATTTCAGATAGGCAAAGTGGTGGTGCTGCTGAAAGTGGAGTTGACGAGTCTGCTATGGGTCGAATATATGCTTGGCAAGCTGCAATAAACATGGCGCTTGCTAACCCGCTAACAGGAGTTGGGGTAAATAACTTCTTCGTAAACTATTACTTTTATAGCCCGCACTGGGATGGCAAGAATCATGCAGTGCATAGTACGTGGTTTCAGGTGCTTGGTGAAACAGGCTTTGTTGGTATATGTATTTTTTTACTGGTTATCGCCAGTATTTATCGCAGCTTGTCTCGAGTATTTTGCATTAATAAGCTTAACTTTAATCCTGAAGTGACAGTGAATGCTAATGCGCTAAAAGCCGGTTTAATTGGTTTTATGGTTGCAGGTACGTTTTTAACTCAAGCTTTTACGTGGCCTTTGTACATCATTTTGTCGCTGACCATTGCCCTAGAAAAGCTGACTATCGATAGTAATAAGGATTCGTCTTATGGTGACCCAACTAAAGTATTGGCTAAAAAATAGTAACAGCCCCTCGGCAAAACGTTTGTTTAAATTTGCAAAGTCGCTGCGTAATCCACAGCTACCCGTTATTCCTCTACTACACAGTGGGCTTTATCATCTGCACCACTTTATAAAGCAGTTTGTTCATGAACTGCTGAGAATATTTTATTACACCCCATTATTTAAAAGCCAAATTCAAGGCAGTAAAAAACGTTTATATTTATATTCGGGTATGCCTCAGATAATTGGTAAATTAAGGGTTGAATGTAAAAACGATGTCAGGATCTCGGGGATCAGCACTTTGTGTGGCCGTGTAAGTAATGAGCGTGAGCCTCTATTAAGTATTGGTAATAATGTTGATATTGGCTGGCAAAATGCGTTTTCGGTAGGACGAAAAATTGTACTTGAAGATGATGTAAGACTTGCGGGACGTGTTTTTTTAGCAGGCTTTCCTGGTCACCCAATTGATTGTGAACGTCGTGCGAACGGCCAAAGTGATGACGAGAGTCAAATTGGCGATATTATTATTAAGCGTGGCGCATGGATTGGGACCGGTGTTACGGTACTTGCTGGAGTAACCATAGGTAAAGGAGCCATTATAGGGGCGGGCAGTGTGGTAACCAAAGATATTCCCGATTTTACTATTGCGGCAGGTAATCCGGCTAGAGTAGTTAAAAATATAGTGGAGTGAACGAATGAAATTTATTGTTTTTGCAGAAGATTGGGGGAGCCACCCTAGTAGTACTCAGCATTTATTTTCAGAGCTTGCAAAAAGACAGCAAGTGAATTGGGTTAATTCTGTAGGAATGCGTAAACCTAGCGTAAAGCTGCACGATATAAAACGTATTTTTAATAAATTTAAGCAGCTATTTCAACCCTCTAATAATAGTAAAATAGCCACGCCTAAAAATATGACGGTATATAAACTGCCTATTTTACCATGGCATGATAATCGCTTAGTGCGCTGTTATAACCGTTGGGTTTTCTCTCGCCATATTGGTGCTCATAAAACCAGTGAACCTATTGTATATTGGTTAAGTGTGCCAACGGCATGCTATCTGTTTGATAAAAGAGCTGCCGACTCGTTAATTTATTATTGTGGTGACGATTTTAGTGCGCTGGCTGGGGTTGATCCTGTGCTGATTGCGCCTTTTGAGCAGCAGCTGATTAAAAACGCAGATCTTATTTATGTGATCAGCGAGTTATTAAAAACTAAAATGCCTGCTGAAAAAACTAAGTTACTAACACATGGTGTGAGTTTTGATTTATTTACGAGTAATGTCGACAAAGCCGCAGAAATCAGCGCTATTAAAACCCCCATTATTGGCTTTTATGGCAGTATCAATGCCTGGCTAGATATCCCTTTGTTAATGGCGTTGGCCACTGCTAGGCCGCAATATCAATTGGTATTAGTTGGCGATATTACCACTCCCATTTCAGGGTTGTTGCAGTTTAAAAATGTAACGCATATTAGTGCGGTTGAGCATAAACGGTTGGTATCTTTCTCGGCTCATTGGGATGTATCTATTTTACCATTTGTCGATAATGAGCAAATTAGGGCTTGCGACCCGCTTAAATTAAAAGAATATTTAGCGGTAGGCAAACCGATAGTCGCAACCGATTTCGCGGCAGTGAATCATTATCACTCGCAAATTTTTATCGCTCAGTCACAGAATAACTTTATTGAAAAAATTGATCAGGCGTTGTCACTCAGTCAAGCAAAATTAAGTTTATTGCATGCAGTCCAAAAAAACATAGCGAAAGAGCATAGCTGGCCGGTAAAAGCTCTCACTGTGATCAACGATCTACAAATATTAAATCCCTCCGATTAAACCATAACTATAATATTGGCGCGCCCTGTGCAACTACTCCATTAAAGAAGGCTATTTACGCTGTAAATTTTTATTTTGCAAATAGCCGCAAAGTTTCGCATAGCAATATGCAAATCAATGGGTAGCGAATATGTTAGTTAGAGAGCAAATAAAAAGATTACTTTATTTAGCTTTGTACGCTGTTTACACCAGGGCAAAGTTATTTGTTTTGCCGTTGCTGATTGTACCCGTAGTAGTGATTGTACTCGCGGCAACGTCACAAAAACAATATACAAACCACGCCACTATTCTTATAGAAGAATCGGCGCTGCTTAATCCCTATTTAGATGATTTGTCGTTCTCGTTTGATTTATCAAATAGGATGGCAGCTTTGCGCACCTTAGTGATCAGCCGCAAAGTTCTGATTGCCGTGGCAAAAGAAACCAATTTAGTACCAAAGGATGCATCCCCCGCCAAAATAGAAAAAATACATCAAGAGCTTTCACAGGCGCTTTCCTTATCATTGGTGGGAGACGAGCTAGTTCGGGTTAACTTTATTTGGCATGACCAAACCCAAATGAAGGCGGTGCTAGAAAAAGTGGTAGAGAAATTTATAGAAAGTTTATTAGCCCCAACGAAAGCATCACTGGATACCTCTGAGCAATTTTTTTATCAGCAACTGGTAAGTTTAAGAGAAGAGTTGGAGATTTCTGAGGCTTCATTGGCAAGCTTTAAAGCAAAAAACAGTAATACCTTACCCGCTGTTTTACACAGTAATAGGCAAACTTTCGATAAGTTATTAAGTGATCAACAACAAAAGTCCATTGTGCTCTCAGGCGCTAATGCCAAGCTTGAGGCACTTACTACAAAAATGGGTCAAGCAAACCCGATTCTCGGTCGTATAGAAGAGAAAATAATTACTGCAGAATCAGAGCTCAGTTTTTTAAAAACCCGCTATACCGATAAACACAGCAAAGTGGTTTCAAAAAAGCGCGAACTACTCAGTATTAAAGCGCGGCAACAAGCGTTAATTGAAAGTGGTAAAGGCCTTGATGCCACTAATATTGATCAGCTTTGGCAAATGGCTAATACCTTACCCAGTGGAAATGACAATGAAAGTAATGTGTTGGTGTCACAAATACTCGCTCTAGAAGAAGCTAAAAATAATGTTCTGCAGCATCAGCAAGAATACGACATGTTAGAAAAACAAGTCAATTCAGTAAGTGATCGCTTATTAGTAACCAGTGATATAGAAAAACAACTTAGAAAGCTCGAGCGTGACTACGATGTTAAACAGTCATTATATAAAGACATGTTAGGGCGTTACGAAATGGCAAAAGTGACAGGCAAGCTGGTTAAGTATGAAGGCCCTGACAAAGTTAAAACCATTGAGCGAGCTTATAGTCCCACTCAACCAATTAATACTTCACTCGTGGTGGCAATTATTATGGGTATTGTTTTAGGCATATTTACCAGTGTCACCTGTGTGTTTGTTGCTACCTTATTCGACAGTCATTTAAAAGATATTCAAACCATTGAAAAACTATCGTCACTAGACGTGGTTACCATTTTACCCATTGTTGGTCACAGCACGTTACATGCTGGGGTTAGTCCATCAATGCACTTCCTTAGTGAGGGAAATTAACATGAACGTTTTACATTTAGTTCAACACTTTAAAATAGGTGGGCTGGAAAAAATGGCCGTGACTTTAATGCAAAAAAGTCGATTTGCAGACACCAGTATTATTGTTTCTTTGGAAGGGACTGAACGGGATGCAGTAAATGAATGGCCAGCACTGTCAGCCTTTGAGCAAAAACTTATAAGCTTAAACAAAGCCCCTAGATTTGAACTAAGTGTAATTAAAAAGCTTAGTGAAATAATTAAAAAACATAATATTACAGTGATTCATAGCCATCACATTGGCCCAATGCTTTACGCTAGCCTCACCTGTTTAGTTAACCCGAGTGTTAAACACGTATCGACAATTCATGATGCGTGGTATTTAAAAAATTTTAAACAGCGAGTGATCACAAAGGTATTGAATAAGCTAACTAAAATCCATTGGGTGGCTGATGCAAACGTGGTCGCTAATGAGTTTTATAACGAAACTGCTATTAAAGCTGATAGTACTATTCTTAACGGCATTGATTTTCAGCAGTTTATAGATACAGATGACGCTAATGCACGGATTAAGCTTAACTTACCGCACGACAAAAAACTTATTGGCTGTTCTGCGCGTTTAGAGCCAGGTAAGGGTCATTTAGATTTAATTAAATTACTGCCCGCGCTACCCAAAGAGATTGAACTCGTATTTGCTGGGAATGGCAGTTTACGTTTTTCATTGATGAGTGCTGCAGTGTCACTAGGTGTGGTAGAGCGAGTACATTTTTTAGGAAATGTGCAGCATATGGAATTATTTTATTCTGCCATTAATGTGATGTGCTTGTACTCGCAACGAGAGGGCTTACCTCTATCTATTTTAGAGTCGATGGCATGTGGCAAAGTAATAGTGGCAACTGATGTCGGTGGCATTAGCGAAGTGGTCAGTAATGAGCAGGGTATTTTAGTAAAGCCTAATGATTCTTTTGGCTTAAAACTTGCCCTATTGAAAGCATTGGAAATGAAGCACGGGCAATGCATTCGAGAGTATATTCTCTCAATTGCGGATGCAAACACAATGAGCGAAGCCTATGACCATTTTTATAATGGCTTAGCTTCATAAGGGGATTACAATGACTTTTTTACTGATTACATTGGCGATTTTGATAGTGTTGGTACTGTACCATCATGTTGGTTACTTATTGTTATTAAAGCTTTTTAGTAACGATGAAGCAAACGTCGAATCAAGCGCTACCCCGCCAACCACGCGCTTTGGTATTTTAATGTGCGCCTACAACGAGCAAGAACATATTCGTGAAAAGCTCTATAACCTGGGCTCTATGTTATACAGCACAGAGCAGTATGCTATTCATATTTACCTTGATGGCTGTACAGACAAAACCTATGACGAGGCGATGATTGCTCAATCGCATCTTGCAAAGCAAAATGTAGTGTGCCATTTGCATTTTAATAAGGTCAATAAAGGCAAGTCGTTTGGTGTTAATGAGTTAATAAAACTAACCAAGCCTAATTACGATGTATTGCTGTTCACCGATGTTAGTGCGTTACTGAGCGTTGATGTACTAAATAAAATTGATACTGATTTTAAAGACCCTCAGGTCAATGTGATCACTGGGGTTTATATATTAGATGACTTAGCCACCAAAGAGCAGCAACAGTATTGGCAATATCAAAATAAAGTAAAAAGTATGGAGTCATCATTAGGCGCTGTTATTGGCGTACCTGGTGCCATGTTTGCTATACGCGCCGAATATGCCCAGTTATTAGATGCGAGCACTATAAACGATGATTTTATTTTGTCGATGAAAGCACTTAATAAAGGTGGTAAAGCGCTAGTAAATAGCGAGATCAACATTGTTGAACGTGAATGCGATAAACAAAGCCATGATTACGCAAGAAGAGTAAGGTTAGGTGCTGGCAATTGGCAACAAATTAAAATGCTGTCTGAGCTATTTAATCCAAAATTAGGCTGGGTAAGCTTTAATTATATTTCGCACAAGGTATTACGTGGCATTATGCCCATTATACTGGTACTGATTTATGGATTACTAATTTCTCTGGCGGTTTTTTCTAACGTGTTTTTAGCCAAAGTAGCCTGTATTACATTAGCCGTTGTACATGGACTGGGTGCATTAAAACAGCTTTTGAGCATAAAGACTAAATGGCCGGTGATCGACAGTATTAACTATATTGTAGCGGCATACTTGTGTGCTTTTTGGGGGATTATTAAATTTGAACGCGGTGAATATAGTGAGCATTGGCAGCGCGTTCACCAAACTAAGCAGTCTAATAATCTTGTGATTAGAGCAGTAAAGCGCGGCATTGATATTTTAGGCTCCACTATTGGCCTAATTATTCTGTCTCCTGTAATGATCATGGTTGCATTGGTGATTAAGTTCAGCTCTAAAGGACCAGTGTTGTTTAAACAGTTACGAGTAGGGCAGAGTGATGATGACTTTGTGGCACTTTTTAACGTATTAAAATTTCGCTCTATGGTGGTTGATGCTGAGGTTAAAAGTGGAGCGGTGTGGGCAAGTAAAGATGATCCGCGTATTACCTCGGTAGGGCGGTTTATTCGCAAAACAAGATTAGATGAATTACCACAATTATGGAATGTACTCATAGGCGATATGTCGCTGATAGGGCCACGTCCTGAACGACCTGTTTTTTATTCAAAACTTGAAAAAGATATTCCGTATTTTTGTCAGCGTACCTATGGCATAAAACCAGGCATATCTGGGTTAGCACAAGTGATGAATGGTTATGATGAAACTATTGATGATGCACGCAATAAAATTGGCTGGGATTACGCCTATATGTTGAGCACCTCATCAGCTCGTAGCTGGTGTTATATGGAATTGACTATTTTATTTAAAACATTGGTTGTTATTTTTACTGGTAAAGGCCAATAACCCGCTTCGCATAATGCAATTGCACACCCAAAAAGCAATTGCATTATGCACTTCTATTTCAAAAATCAATTAACAAACCATTAAAGTTAATATATTTCAGTGGTTTAAGTTTGGCATTCTTCTTGTAACTGTCTATTTGAGTTCATACTTTTAATAGGTAATTAAAATGAAAAATGTAGCCAACAAAACCGATCAAACCGTTATTACCATTCCTGATGACTTTTCAGGCTTTGCTGTCGATGAGCTAAAAGATCAGTTTGAGCTGCTCGTTGAGCAAGACTCGAATTTTGTTGTTTTAGACTTTTCTAAAACCGAATTTATCGACTCTTCAGGAATAGGTGCTATTGTTTTCCTATATAAAAGAATTGAAAAACATAGTAATAAGCTATCTTTACTTAATGTCACAGGACAACCGTTTAAGTTAATGAATTTATTAAGAGTGGATAAAACCATTCCATTTATTGACGCTGTGTAGAGGTTACCAGGGAGAGTTTTATGAAGGCGCGCATAGCAATTGTCATTTTCATATTTTTAGGTGGGTGTGCTTCTTGGCCGGATGAAGGACAAGGAGGTATGGCCGAAAAATACCAAAACTATCCATTAGATGATCAGCAGCTTGATGAAACATTTAATCAACCTGAGGGTATTGTTCGTAGTGAGTTTGAGCACTTAGAACTTAAGCTTGAATTATTAAAGTCGCAAGATATTAATGCCTGTATGCCAGCGCAGTTATTAAAAGCTCAAATTTATGAAAATCGTATCCGACGTTTAATTGCAGCCCAAATGTGGGAAGACGCGGAGCACGACTTATTAATTCATTATCATGGCCTTAATCAATTAGCTAATCACTTTGATACCGTTAGAAAGTTGACTAATTGCGCTGCATCGACTGATGAACAACCCGCTTTAGTTAATGTAAAAGAGCAAATAGCGGAGTTGTTAAATAGTGATAACCAATTTGCATTCAATGCCTTTGAAATAACCCCTAAATATGCCGTACGGGTTGCTCAAGCAGCCGATTTAATTAAACAATTAGAAAGTATTAGTATTTTGCTTATCGGGCATACTGACTCTGTAGGCAGTAAAAATAGTAATTATGAGCTGGCTTTAAAGCGCGCTGAAACTGTTAAGCATTGGCTGGGTGTTTATGGCGTGCCTACCTATAACATTACCACTTTAACCCAAGGCAGTTTAAAACCATTTAGTGAGTCGGAGCAAAGTGAGCAAAAACGCCATTCAGACCGCCGAGTTGAGGCTATTATATTAGATGCTAACGCGCAAAGTGAAAATAGCAAACAAGTAAAGTCACTAATGAATTGGACTAAAATTATTGAAAAGAAAAAGGAGTAATGTATGAGATTTATTTTTACTGTCTTCGTTTTTTTCTTTTTAATAACGAACTCTACGTTTGCAGCGCAAGCCGATGAATCCATAGTACAAGCAGGTAATAAGCTGTTTTTATATGTGCCAGGGGAACTTGAATTTGAAACAACTTTTGAGGTCGACAAAAAAGGTCAAATTAATATACCTGAGGTGGGGCAGTTTCAGGTAGGTAATAAAACGGTTGCGCAAATAGAGGCAGAACTTAAACCTATTCTTGCAGAGTTGTTTGTTGCAATAGATGACTTTTATGTGGAGCTGAGAAGCAGAGATATATTTATTAATGTTTTAGGGTATGTGATCACACCCTCACAGGTGAGTATTCCCGATGATGGTAATATTCAAATGGTGATAGCTAAAGCAAATGGCCTAAGACCTGGCGCACAGCTCGATCGCTTACAAATAAGGCGCAAAGATGAAGTAATTGAATTTAATTACAAAGCATATTTAGACTCAGGCGACATAAATTTATTACCAAAGCTTAAAAGTGAAGATACTGTGTTTGTGCCTGTTTCTCCACTCCTTGGTAACGTACAAATTGATTTTGATGCACAAACGCTTAGTGCTACAGGGGATGCAAGCGACAACAGTGCCATTACTATGCTTGGCGAAGTGCATAACCCTGGTAGTTTTTCGTTTAAAGAAAATATGACGCTTCTAGATGCGCTGATGCGTGCGGAAGGGGTTACTCGCTATGCGGATGTAACTAAAATTAGAGTGATTGTTGATAAAGCTCCTGTTATTTTTGATTTAAAAGCATATTTAGATAAACCTACAGATAGCAACATGCCGCTACTAAAAGCGGGATCAACCATATATGTGCCGATTATGGTGGATGATGTAAATACCACATCACGCACGGTTTATATTATGGGTGAGGTACAAAAGCCCGGTGCCTATGAGGCTGCCGACAGTACTAACTTTTTAGACATTTTAGCAAATGCAGGGGGCCCAACGCGCTTTGCAGAAACACGGCAAATAAAAATATTAACCCCTGCTGGAGAGAGCATACTTTTTGATTTACAGGGTTATAGTGAGGGATTAACCACCGCTAAAGTGCCCGATTTAAACCCCGGTGATGTAATATTTGTTCCTGAAAAAACAGATGTTAACGAAAAAAGCTGGTTAAAAATTCCGACAAAACGAGCGATTAAAATTATAGGCGCTATTCAATCTCCTGGTCGTTATGAGTGGAGTGATGAAATGGACTTTACTGATTTGTTAGCGCATGCTGGTGGCCCCACTAAAGGGGCTAACGTGAACGATATTAAAATTTTGCGGAATGGCGATGTCACCCAGCGATTTGATCTTGAAAAGTACACCATTACTAACGGTGAAATTGCGCTGCCGAGTTTAATTGCTGGCGATACTATTATTGTTGAAGAGTTACCAGTAGACCCCGGAGACAATAAATCGCAATGGATACGTCAAGAATCGAGCAAGTCTATTTATATCATGGGGCAAGTAGGTTCCCCTGGGCGCTATGCGTTCAATGACAATATGCATTTTATTGATATTTTGGCAGCAGCAGATGGTCCTAATGGTAGTGCGGATATTCGTAATATTAGAGTTACGCACCGTAATGGTAATCGCGCTCGAGTGAGCAAACTTGATTTAGCGATGTATTTTGAAACTGGTGATGAAACGTTATTTCCTCATGTGTCACCCGGCGACACAATATTTATTCCAGAAAAAGACAAAGATTGGTTACGTACCCCTAAAGAGCGAGTTGTTCGTATTATGGGGGCAGTGCAAAAGCCGGGTCGATATAACTTTGATGATACGATGTCTATTTTAGATGTGCTTGCTGAAGCTGGAGGGCCGTCAAGTTCAGCTCTCATTGACAAAATAGTGGTTGTTAACCATTCATGCTGTAAAGAACAATCTCGCGTGTTTAATCTTGAGGAATTTATAAAGTCTCCAAACTCGGCCAATATTCCGGTACTTAGAGCTGGAGATACGCTATATGTGCCCGATAAAGGTCAAGACCTAATTAGTCAATTTAAAGATAACTTCCTCGACTTTATAACCATAATTGCCTTGGTGATAAGCTTATGAACTTGATACCTGGGCAGTACCATGAACTAGAAACCATCTGTAACACCTTGATTGATGATGAAGCACGGTGCGTGACGTTTATTTCTTTGTACGGTGGCGAAGGTTCATCCACAGCCTGTATTAGTGTTGCTCAACGTTTAAAAAGTCAAAATAAGTCAGTACTCGTTATCGACCTTAACCCTATTAGTTCGTTTCGTTTAGACAAACAGCTGCCTACATTGACTAAGTTGTGGCGTTTTGATGATATTTCCTGTCAGCTCAGTGTTATGCCTTATCAAGGTATTGAAGTACTTACAATTCACAATTTAGAGTCAATTGATTCAGCAAAAAACAAACATGTTTTAAATGAAGCGGTACTGCGTTTAAAGCAAGAATATGATTATGTGTTGCTGGATATGTCGCCAGCATTAAAGTTAAATCGTAATAATGTACCACTGCATTCTTTAAGCTTATGTAGCGAGCTGACCTTGGTTACTATTGCGCTAGGTATTAATAATGAAGAGTCGTTATGTCAAGGCGTTGCAGAACTTAAGCAAGCGGGTCATAGCAATATAAAGTTACTGGTAAGTCAACATAGCTTTGCTCCTTTAGGGGAGCGCATGCTACTGCTCTTCCAACGACATTCTTCAAAATGGCCAAGGTTGTGCGCTTTTTTAACCAGCAAAATAAACAAGCAAAAGTGGTTGTTTAAACATTACTGAGACTTTTATGGATATATTATTTGAGCGGCGTTTTGAATTATTATGGCCGACCTTAACTGAAATACGCCAAGTACTTAAGCATGTACTGGGCGCTTTATCGGTGACCAGAGATGAAGCGGATGCAGCAGGCTTAGTCGCAACCGAATACCTAACTAACTTAATTCGCCATAATGAGGGCGATGAGCAGCTTATAATGTTGCGTATTAACCAAATAAATCATGATACTTACCAATTAACTTTTATAGATGAACTTAAGCCTTATAATTTATTTAAACAAAACAACTCATCATGGACATTAGCATCGGATGAGTTGGTAGAAGGAGGGATGGGGGTCGAGCTTATTCGCCATTACTTTGCTGATGCTACCTATGACACGCGAGCAGGTAAAAACTATTTTTCTTTTCCTTTAACGAACATTGATAAGCGACCGAGTATTATTTATGTCGACGATGACATCACTCAGTTGGCATTAATGAGCGCCTACCTAAAAGATAAATTTAATGTCATCACCTGCGAAAATATAGAGGCTGGTTGGCAAGCTATTTTAACCTCTGATGCTAGTATATTGTTACTTGATCATAAACTTAAACAAGGAACGTGTGAGCCATTACTGGAAAAGCTTAATAAATCGAATTTAAAATCTCAGTTATCGGTGGTGATGTTAACTGGCGATGATAGCGAAGAAGTGATCAGTAAAATTAATCGATTAGGGGTTGATGATTACTTAATAAAACCAGTTAAAAAAAATAAGTTATTACAAAGCATAGAGCGAGTAACTCATCGATTTGCATACTTGTCCTATCAAAGTACATTCGGATTAACACCTTCTAAAGTGCTTTTAGGGCATGGAAAAACAGCGCATATTTTTGGCTCTATTAGTGTGGGTAATGGCGGTGACTTTTTTATGCCAATTAATGATGAAGGTACTGCTTTTATACTCGGTGATATGATGGGCCATGGCTTACAAGCGCTCAAAGAAAGCTTTGCTATAAAAGGTTTTATAAGTGGCTTTTTAGCGACCGGGTTAGCGTATCAAGAAATGCTCGTTGCGCTGAATAATGCGCTTTATAAACAGCAATTATGTAAATCAAGCTTAGTCACTTTAATGATTTGTTTTTTAGAAAATAATAAGTTGTATTGGCTCAATGCTGGCCATCCCGCACCGGTTATTATCAGTAAAAATGGTGAGCTATCTCAGCTAAATGGTACCGGACCATTGCTTGGGCTGTCTAATGATCATCAATATACTTTATATGAAGCCAAGCTCGATAATGTTGAACAGATTATACTTTACACTGATGGTTGGACGGATAACCGCTTTACCGATAAAGACGAAATGACTGAATTAAAAAAAATCATCCCTATGCAAAGCTCCTCAGCAGAGGATTTTGCACACTCGTTATGGAAAAATTCTCAGGTTGCGCTTTCTAAAGAAGTGGATGATGCCTCATTAATAATCATCAATTGAATTTGATTTAATTAACTATGTATAGTTAACTTAATATCCATAAGTTAATATTTTTTCTCTAAATAATTCTTAGCGAGTCGCTAAAAGGAATGGGATTATGCCACCAACAATACTGATTGTAGAAGACACCCAGTCGCTTGCTATGATGTATCAGTCTTATCTTTTACCGACAGGTGTAAACACACTGGTGGCAAATGATGGGGCAACCGCTCTTGATATTATTAATAAAATAAAACCCGACCTGATAGTGCTTGATGTCATGTTACCCGACATGAACGGGCTAGATATTCTAGCTCAGCTAGAACCTGATAACTTTCCGCAAGTTGTTGTATTAACTGGGCATGCTACCAAAGAAATGGCGATTCAAGCGATTAAGTTAGGCGCTAGTGATTTTTTAGAAAAGCCTGTAGAGGCAGAACGTTTTCGTATAACTATTAACAACACTCTCAAAATAAAAGATTTAAAACAAACGGTCACCAAGTATAAAAATATTTATGAAAATGGCCGTTACTTTGACTTGATTGGTAGCTCCAAGCAAATGCAATCGGTGTATCAAGTTATTAGCTCTGCTGCAGCGAGTAAAGCCACAGTCTTTATTACCGGTGAAAGTGGTACTGGCAAAGAGCTTTGTGCACGGGCAGTTCATCAAGCCTCTACTCGTGCCGACAAGCCCTTTGTTGCACTTAATTGTGCTGCTATCCCCAAAGATTTGATTGAAAGTGAAATATTTGGCCATTTAAAAGGTGCTTTTACTGGAGCAATTGCAAACCGATTGGGTGCCGCAGGGCAGGCGGATGGGGGGACATTGTTTTTAGATGAGTTATGTGAAATGGATATTAATTTACAAAGTAAATTACTTCGTTTTATTCAAACAGGTACTTATCAACAAGTCGGTAGCGAAAAACAAGTTAAGGTTGATGTGAGGTTTGTTTGTGCTACCAATAGAAACCCGCTTGCTGAGGTTGAGGCAGGTCGATTTAGAGAAGATTTGTATTACAGATTACATGTTATTCCTATTGAGTTGCCGCCACTTAGAGAGCGCGGCAGAGATATTATCGAAATAGCGCAAGCGCTATTTATTAAAATAGCCAAGGAAGAGCAACATCCTTATAAAGGGATAACCGATGATGTGAAGCACTTTTTAGCACAATACGATTGGCCTGGTAATGTTAGGCAGCTGGAAAATGTGATCCGTAATATTTTAGTGCTTAACCCACAAGAGTGGATTGATGTATCTATGCTACCAGCATTGCCACAAAGCCCGCAAAAAGAGTCAGGTAACGAGGGGCTGGTTAAAGAGCAACATACATCGTTACCAGTTCAAGAGTTTGAAGAGTTACCGCAGGTTGAAAGTGAGGTTAAGGCTTTGTGGATCGCCGAAAAAGAATATATAGAGCGGGTCATAAAAATATGCGCAACTAATATTCCCAAAGCTGCCGCTCTTTTAGATGTAAGCCCTTCAACCCTGTACCGAAAAATTAAAGGGTGGGAAGAAAATTTATAATAATGTTTTTGCTGTATAAGCATTTTGCAGCAAGTTAAATTGTTTTCTACCTGAAAAACGCTCCTCAAGCATAGTATATGCTGAGTGTGCCATTTCGCTTTTTTGCGTTGTAGATAAGGCAAGTAATGATTCTATCGATTGTTGGCACTCTAGTGTATTTGCTGATTTCATTAAAAAGCCATTAACCCCATTGTTTATAATGCTAGGAATAGCACCCACAGGGCTGCTAATAACTATTTTATAATGCGCCATACTTTCTAGAAGCGTCATAGGCAGGCCTTCTTCTCTTGAGCAAATAAGTAGGGCATCTAAATGCTGCCAAATATCGTCTCGGGCTGTTAAGCCATGGTAATTAAGGTTGTTTATCTGTGGAATACGATCACGCATCGGGCCATCACCAAAAAGGTGAAACTGCACCTGTTTATTAGTCTGCATACTTTCAGCTAACTCATAAAATATATCAGGGCCTTTTTCATAAGATAAGCGCCCAACAAACCCGATTCTAAGTAACGGTTGTGCAAAATCAGTGCTGGGAGGTTCGGTTATTGCTATGAAGTTTTCTAGTAATTGAGCATTTGTTATTGTTTTAATTATTTTTTCAGACACTGCAAAGTTGGTTGATAATCGACTAAGCCATAAATCTAGTCTGTTATAAAGCCACATCTTTCCTTTGCCAGTTTCCCCCGCGTGATAGGTACTAACACAATGATTATTCGTGATCTTACATACTAAACGCCCCAAAATACCGGCTTTGTAACCATGGGTATGAATAACTGTATTGCGATCATAACTGCGAAACCGTTTGATTAAACTAATGAGTGTACCTTGCAGAAAATTATACGGTATGCTTTGCTTATCAAGTAACTCGTAAAACTCATTATTCCCATGATTTTTATAAAATAAAATTGAACAACTAACCTGATTTCTGTGAAGCAGCTTGTATAACTCTATAATATGAGTTTCAATACCACCAATCATTGAAGAGTCTACAAACAATATAATCTGATTATTCACAATGAGCTCCAAAAGAAAATTATGATAGATACATCTGTAATAGAACAACTAAAGTATGATGTTGGTGATAGTATGGCCATTGAACTGATAAACGTTTTTGTTGATGAGTCTAAAAAGTTAGTGGCGCAAATGCTTTCCTCAACCGATGCCGCAGAAATTGAACTGTGCGCTCATAGCTTAAAAAGTAGCGGTTATAGTTTTGGTGCAACAAGATTAGCGCAAACGTGCCAGCTTATTGAGCAGCAAGTTAAGGTCAATGGCTTAGACACCGAGGTTGTAACCCTCTTAAAGTTAGCTGATGCACAAAGTAAAAAAACCTTCGAACATATGAGAGAACTTACCCAAAATCATTAAGCGTGTTTTTCAGTATTAAAAGAGCTTTTTAATAACTCTGAAAATACATTTTTTAGTTCATTAATATTATGTAAATGCTTGCCTGTTTCCTTACACTTCTCTCCCTGTTGTAAAATTTCAATAATGGCAGAAGGAGAAATACTTAAATCGTATACTTTAGTGGCGAGCTTCTTTTGTAACCAGTCAATGCCGGCAATTTTTGTATGTTGCATCACGCTGCTTTCTTGCGCTGTGTTTTCAATAAATACTCTACACGCAGAGGTTTTTTTTATTGCTTCAGTGATTTCTGTAATTAAAAAAGCAGGCATTACGCTAGTAATAATACTACCTGGGCCAATGATTATTAAATCGGCATCTAAAATAGCCTCAATAGTACCTGTTGCTGGCGGCACTGCTTTTGATAAGTAAACGGTGCTTGGTAGCTCGTTTAAGGCATCAATCGCGCATTCACCAAATATTTTTTCACCATTGTTTAGCTCGGCTACTAAATCTGTGGGTAAATCAGACATAGGCAACACAGTCTCTTTGTTACCAAGCAAATGGTTAAAAGCAGCAATAGCTTCAGTGGGAGACTGTGTTTGCTGGATTAACCCCAGCAGTGTTAAATTTCCTAAGCAATGACCCGCCATATCACCATGAGTAAACCTATGTTCATACATAGCCTGGGCTTGGGTACCTTCACCGGCAAGTTGAACACAGCAGCGCCTTATATCACCTAAAGCGATACAATTTTGCTCCTCTCTAATGCGTCCAGTGCTACCACCATTATCAGTAGTCGCTACAATCGCTGTTAGGTGGCTACATAAGGGTTTTATCGCACTTAATACTTGCGCTAATCCGTGACCCCCACCAATACATACTATCTTCATAGCTATGCCTTAATGTATTTATTTATATTAATAAAGCAGAAATCATTCCATCCTGCCAAAAAAATAACTCAATGATTTATATTAAATTTTGTTCTATATTTATTAGTCATAACATCGATTTTGGTATTTTTTGCAAAACGCGATGCATTTTAGCTGAGGGAATGGGTATGCAACGTAATGAATTAATGACTCTTACGGAACTACAGAAGCAGTTAGCGTTATTGCACCAGTGTGATGATGAAATTGATATTTTAGCCACTATGTCAGCTTTACTACAGCCATTGCTTCAATACCAAGACTGCATAGTTTTAAAGAAAACACATCATCATTTTTTAACTATCGGCACAACTAATATCGATTTTTATGAGAAAACATGGCCACCATGTGCTGCATTTATTCAGGCTCTAAAAAAAGGTTACTCATATAGTTGCAATCCCTTGCCAGAACAATTATTTGCTTTATCAGAAGAGGTGAATAACCAGAATAAAAAGACAGCGTTGTTAATGGGGGTTGATACGGGTAAAGAGCAGTGCTTATTTATTTTCACCCATGTGATCAATAATATTAACCATAATATTTTGGCTTCACACTCAATAATTTTGTTTCTTCAGCAAGTATTTCACGCTTTTCTTCAATTAAATAAGTTACATGCGCAAACCCATCAATCTGTTTTACTACTTGATAAATTTTCTCAGCTTTCTACTTTATTTAAAGAATTAGCCAGTGAGTGGTTTTGGCGAACCGAGCCAGATATGACCTTTACCAGCGTTAATAATTTAGAAAGAGAAGATAATACCTATGCGCAAATATTTATTAATAAAACCATTGAGTCTTTGCGTACTAAAAATGAGCAAAAAAACACGCTGAAATGGCAAGCTTTTGCTGCACTAGTCGCTGAGCATGAGGATTTTAATGGTTTTGAATTTGAGGTTAAGGCCCCGATACCTTTGTGGGTATCGCTCAATGGTAAGTCGCAATTTGACGAAAACGGAAATTTCATTGGCTATTTAGGTATTGCCAAAGATATCACAGTCTCAAAAGAGCGAGAGACTGCACTTGAAAATGAAAAGCTTAAAGCTGAGGAAGCCAGTAAAACAAAAACAAAATTTTTAACCATCATGTCGCATGAAATAAGAACCCCCATGAATGCGATTATGGGGATGATAGAGTTATTAATAGATACCGATTTAACTCAAGAGCAACGTCAATGGTTGAATTATGCAAACTCTAGTGCTGATATTCTTTATGGATTAATTACCGACGTATTAGATTTTTCAAAAATTGAATCAGGGACTGTATTAATCGCCAATAAACCGCTAAATGTAAAACTGCTTATTGAGAATATCGTTGGGCAATTGCATATTATTGAAGACAGTGAAGATATTATTTTTTCAGTTTCGATTAATGACGATATCCCTACCTATATTATGGGTGATGAATTTAGGCTGGGGCAGATACTATTTAATCTCATTGGCAACGCATTCAAGTTTACTCACTCAGGACATATTGCATTATGTGCAAATATTGTAGATGACAAACTAAAATTTACTATCGAAGATTCAGGGGTAGGCATTGCAAAGAAAGATCTAAGCTTTATATTTCAGCCGTTTCGACAAGTTAACGAAGGTATAAACAGAAAAAATGAAGGAGTAGGGTTAGGCCTCAGTATTTCAAAAAATCTAATTGAGCTTATGGGGGGCTCTATTAATGTTGAAACGCAGTTAGGGTTAGGTAGTACATTTACTATTTTACTGCCATTTAAAGAAGCGATTATTGATGAAATTAAACCCGAGTTTTCATCAAAACAGCCTGTACTATCAGTTCTGGTTGCTGAAGATAATAAAACCAATCAAGTGCTTATTAAGGCGTTTTTACAAAAGCTAAATCACAAAGTCACGATTGCAAATGATGGAGTGGAAGCAATTGAGTTTATGAAACTCAAACATTTTGATTTAATTTTAATGGACATCATGATGCCGACTATGGATGGACTAAGCGCCACGCAGCATATTCGTCATGAGCTGTTAAGTGATATTCCTATTTTTGCACTAACCGCAAATGCTTCAACCGATGACAAGGCATCATGTTTTAAAGTAGGTGTTAATAAAGTGCTTACCAAGCCTATTAAGTTTGAAACCTTAAAAGCGTCTTTAAGTACGCTTTTATAGCCGGTAATAAAAAAGGCCATAATTAGGAATAATCATGGCCTTTTCTAACGTTATAGTTTGTTATTCTATATTCTGAATTTGCTCACGCATTTGCTCTATCAATACTTTTAGCTCAACTGCAGCATTGGTGATGTCGCTGTTGATTGATTTAGAAGCTAGGGTATTTGCTTCACGGTTAAACTCTTGCATCATAAAATCTAAACGACGACCACAAGCACCACCTTTACTCAAAATTTTACGTGTTTCTTTAACGTGCGATTTTAAACGATCAAGTTCTTCTGCTACATCTTGCTTTTGTGCAAGGTAAATCAGTTCTTGTTCAAGACGTGACTCATCAATATTTGTTGTTAAATCTTCAAGTTTTTGTATTAACTTTTCACGTTGCCATTTAGTAATTTCTGGCATGTGTGCTTCAACAATATCAACTTGCTCTAAAATGGCGGTTAATCTTGTAGTTATCATTTCTTCAAGGTTTGCACCTTCATCACCACGTGCCGATTTAAAGTCTTCAATTACTTGGTCAAGCCCAGTAATGAGTGCTGTATTTACACTATCCATATCAATTTCTTGCGCTTCCATCACGCCAGGCCAACGCAAAATGTCAACAGGATTAATATCACCATTGCTTTGTTGTTGTACCCACTTAGCACTATTAATTAGCTGCTCAGCAAGAGATTGATTAATTGATAATTCACCAACATGTGCAGGGTTTGCTACAAATTTTAAGAAAACTTCGACCTTACCACGCTGTAAGTGCTTACGCAGACGCTCGCGTATAACGGGCTCCATGCCACGAAATTGCTCTGGTGCACGAATAAAGGTTTCAAGATAACGTTGGTTCACTGAGCGAACTTCCCACGTGCCAGTGCCCCATTCGCCTTTTATTTCGCGACGCGCATAAGCTGTCATACTGTGGATCATGGATGTTTTCCTACATTTTTAAATACAATATTACGATTATTATACCGTAACACTGCCCAAGCTCTAAAGAAAATTTAACACTGCTGAGTGTTTTTTAAACACACTTTAATATAAATCAACATGGCATCTGTATTCACATCAACATATAATGTGGCAAATTCAGAATTAAGGGGATCGTCAATGCGTCCAAGCGAAAGAACACCTAATCAAATTAGACCGGTTACGTTTACACGTAACTACACTCTGCATGCTGAAGGTTCAGTATTGGTAGAGTTTGGCAACACTAAGGTACTTTGTACTGCGACAGTTGAGGCTGGCGTACCACGCTTTATGAAAGGCCAAGGTAAAGGTTGGGTAAACGCAGAATATGGCATGTTACCGCGCGCAACACACACACGTAATAGTCGTGAAGCAACGCGAGGTAAGCAGGGCGGTCGTACAATGGAAATTCAGCGTCTGATTGCTCGCTCTTTACGTGCAGCAATCGATCTAAAAGCACTCGGTGAAAACACAATTACTATTGATTGTGATGTAATCCAAGCTGATGGTGGTACACGTACAGCGTCTATCAGCGGTGCATGCGTTGCGCTAGTTGATGCACTAACGTATATGCGTGCAAAAGGGATGATTAACTCAAACCCACTTAAACATATGATCGCTGCTATTTCTGTTGGTATATATAAAGGCCAAGCGATTAGCGATTTAGAATACCTAGAAGATTCTGACGCTGAAACTGACATGAATGTAATTTTAACTGAAACCGGTAAAATTATTGAGGTACAAGGAACCGCTGAGGGTGAACCTTTCTCGTTTGACGAACTTGATGAGCTACTTACACTCGCTAAGCATTCAATTCGTGAAATTATTGATGTACAAAAGCAAGCACTAGCATAAATAGGTAACTGGCAATGAAAGAATATCAAAAAGAGTTTATTGAGTTTGCTTTAGAAAAGCAGGTATTAAAGTTTGGCGAGTTTACTTTAAAGTCTGGCCGTACTAGCCCTTACTTCTTTAATGCGGGTTTGTTTAATACAGGTCGTGACTTAGCGCGCTTAGGTCGCTTTTATGCAGCGGCACTTGAAGATGCAGCAATTGAATATGATGTACTATTTGGTCCTGCTTATAAAGGTATTCCAATTGCAACAACAACCGCAGTTGCGTTAGCTGATCATTATAATAAAGATGTACCTTATTGTTTTAACCGTAAAGAGAAAAAAGCACACGGTGAAGGTGGTAGCTTAGTTGGATCTGAGCTTAAAGGTAAGATCATGTTAGTTGATGATGTGATCACCGCCGGTACAGCTATTCGCGAGTCAATGGAAATTATTGCGGATAATGGCGCAGATTTAAGTGGTGTTTTAATTGCACTTGATCGTCAAGAAAAAGGTAAAGCAGAGCTTTCTGCTATACAAGAAGTAGAACGTGACTTTAATACTCAAGTTACTTCAATCGTTAAATTGGCTGATTTAATTAGTTACCTAGAGCTCCAAGGAACTATGGATGAGCATTTAGCCGCGGTAAAAGCTTACCGGGATCAATATGGTGTAGCATAAATAGTAGCCTCGCAAATGCGGGGCTTTATTTTGCCTAAAATAGAGCAAAAGTAACTCCTACTTATATTAAGGCTTTGCTAATACACATAAACAAAAGCCACCTTCAGGTAGGCACTATTAATAGCCGTGATTTTATTAATACTGTGGTATCACTCTTACCTACTTCAATTCACCGTAGTAACATTAACAGTATGCTAGCTGCAGCGTCTTATTTTCCTGACTTTGTTATATATGGGATCTATTCGGGTAGATTATTGCTAGTGATCATTATGATCATCTTAGTTGCGAGTGTTTTAATAGAGCTTATTCAAGTAGATATAACGGTTAAAAGCTTAAGTTACGTGTTTATTGTTAATAAATTGATAGTTATGTTGTGTTTTTAGTACCTATTGTTCAAATATCCAACGAACAGTCGTTTATTTCAAGTTTTCTTCAAAAAAGGGTTGATCTGTTTTCGGATCTCCCTATAATGCGACCCCACTGAGACGGGGAACGCCAACGCATAGCGAG
>NZ_JALNTM010000036.1:0-43102 GCF_023161845.1 Pseudoalteromonas sp. 2CM39R | reverse complement strand
AGAAAGAGTAAAGTTAGAAAGAGTAAAGTTAGAAAGAGTAAAGTTAGAAAGAGTAAAGTTAGAAAGAGTAAAGTTAGAAAGCAGCCTGCTAACTTTACTCTTTCCCCTAGAAGCTCGCTAACTGTTCGGAATTCAATCTGATAGCTGACGGCTCCAACTTTACTCTTTCCCCTAGCAGCTCACTACAACCAAATCTTTTGTAGTTCTGGCCATTGTTTTTCAAATTGTGCACTTGGTTTTGCTTTGAAGTCGCTGCGCACGAATTGGTTCATCTTACCTTCTACATAGGCGAGTAAGAAGTTGGCTAGGGTGCTTTCGTCTGACTGGAATGCTTTACCTTCGCGAAGTTTGCGTTCGCGTAGCACTTGCTTGAACTGAGTTTCTAGCTTTTCAAATAAGCCTTGTACACGCTCACGTAAACGCTCTTGCTCACCTTGCAAGGCATCACCGGTCAAAATGCGGGTAATGCCCGGGTTTTTCTCGGCAAAAGCTAACAATAACAGCAAAATATTGTATACACGTGTTTGGCTTTCTTTCTCATTTTCTAAAATGAGGTTAATGCGTGATAACAGGGTATCTTCAATAAACTCGATTAGGCCCTCAAACATCCGTGCTTTACTCGGAAAATGACGATATAACGCAGCTTCAGACACACCTACCTCAGCCGCGAGTTTTGCGGTTGTGATACGTTGACCTGGGCTGGTTTCTAACATTTGTGCGAGTGCTTGCAGAATCTGCTCTTTGCGATTACTTCTTTTTGTCGCAGGCATGACCATTCCTTTCTTATAATTTATTACTTGCGCTGTTGGGAGTCAGACAAGCCATTTTTTGTGCAAATGAGTGGCTTATGTTAATGTTTTATTCAGTTTCTTTCCAGCATTTTTACAAACGCTTGGCAAGCTCAGTCATTACGCTCATGGCTAAATCTTTTTTACTTCCCATTGCTAAATCTAGCTGCTCATTGTGCCAGAAGAGTGTTAAAGCATTATGATCAGAATTAAAGCCAAGACCTTCTTTTGATACGTCATTTGCGCAGATCATATCGAGGTTTTTGTTCTTTAATTTACCTTGTGCATAGCTTGCAACATCTTGAGTTTCTGCTGCAAAGCCAACGGTATAAGGGCGGTTTTCGCTAAGCGCTGCGACGTTAGCGATGACATCTGGGTTCTTAACTAAAGTGAGGGTTAGTTCATCGCCTTGCTTTTTCATCTTTTGCTCATGAATTGCTGCTGCACGGTAATCAGCCACTGCTGCACAGCCGATAAATGCATCCGATTGCGCGGCCAGTTCCATTGAGGCGGTAAGTAATTGCTCAGCACTTTCTATATTAGTAAGCAGGGCATTGGCAGGTGCTTTAATTGTTACGGGGCCTGAAATCAGATTTACCTTTGCACCTAGCGCAAGTGCAGCTTCTGCAAGGGCATAACCCATTTTGCCTGAGCTGTGGTTAGAGATATAACGAACTGGGTCGAGGGCTTCTCGGGTTGGTCCTGCAGTAATCGTGATGGTTTTGCCTTTAAGTAATGGCTCTACTTCAGGTTGTGTACAAAGTGCGACTAACTCATGAGGCTCTAACATACGGCCTGCGCCTACATCACCACAAGCTTGCTCGCCTTTACCTGGGCCCCAAATAGCCACGCCGCGCTCACTTAGTGTGGCAAGATTTGCTTGTGTAGCAGGGTGGGCATACATTTGTTGGTTCATTGCAGGCGCAACCGCCACTTTTGCTGGGGTAGCCAGTAGTAGGGTTGTTAGTAAGTCATCTGCAATACCCATGGCCATTTTGGCTAAAATATTACTGGTTGCAGGCGCAACTAAAATAAGGTCTGCCCATTTGGCAAATTCGATATGACCCATTGCGGCTTCTGCTGCTGGGTCGAGTAATGAATCAGAAACAATCTCACCGCTTACCGCTTGCATAGTTAAAGGAGTAATAAAGTGTTTGGCTGAATCGGTCATGACGACTTTTACTTCACAGCCTTGATCTTTTAAACGGCGAACAAGTTCTGCACATTTATAGGCTGCAATACCACCACTCATACCTAGCAGGATTTTTTTATTTACTGATTTTATCATTACGTGAAATTTAACCTTTGTCGATATGGGCTAACGATAGCAAATCTTTACCGATAGCATGAAGTTTTCTTTTATACAGACAGGAAAAAATTGGATTTTATAGTACAGTTTAATAAGTGGAATAGTTGTTTTAAGGATGAAGCAATGCCATTAACCGATCTACCTTTATCAGCAAGGCCGCGGGAGAAGTTACTTGCCCAAGGCGCCAAAGCACTCTCAGATGCAGAGTTATTAGCAATCTTCTTACGTACCGGTGTGCCGGGCATGAATGCTATTGAGCTGGCTGAGCACCTGCTCGATATAAACAGCACATTACACGACTTATTTAATGCATCTGAACAAGAGTTTTGTGCCCAAAAGGGTTTAGGAGCTGCTAAGTATGTGCAGCTTCAAGCGGTACTTGAGCTAAGCCGGCGCTATATGCTTGAGCAATGTAAGCGCGAGGCACTATTTACTTCGCCGCAAGCCGTGTATGACTATTTAACTATTCAGCTGCGAGGCTTACAGCAAGAAGTATTTATGGTGCTGTACTTAGATAGTCAAAACCAGCTAATTAAAGACGAAGTACTTTTTTACGGCACTATTAATGCCGCTTCTGTGTACCCACGCGAAGTTGTTAAAGCTGCACTGCGTAATAATGCGGCGGCTCTAATACTTGCTCATAACCACCCAAGTGGGGTTGCTGAACCTAGTCAGGCCGATAAATTAATCACCACAAAATTACAGCAAGCCTTAGCCTTAATTGACATAAATGTGCTGGATCACATCATAGTGGGTGGTGAAAATTGTGTTTCGTTTGCTGAAAGAGGGCTTATATAGAGCCAACTGTATTAGAGAGTGTGTTAAAAATGAGCAGTTTAGGGCGATTTTAGAAATTAGTTTAATTTAAATGCAGTTTTTACTTTCCCTAAGGGCATTCGATCTTTATAATTAGCCGCTATCAAATTTACACATGAGCTGATTGGATAAGATCTGTTACTTGATCTTTGCCTGTATAAGCTGTATAAAGAGCGCCCTTCGATTTATCCCGGGGCACAAATACTGGCCTAAGGGAAAATTAAGCTCGAGCGAAGTTATTGGAGATATATAGACATGTCTAAAGTATGTCAAGTTACAGGTAAGCGTCCAGCGGTTGGTAACCACCGTTCACACGCGAGAAACGCGACTAAACGTCGTTTCCTACCTAACCTACAAACTCACCGTTTTTGGGTTGAAAGTGAAAAACGTTTTGTAACACTACGCACTACTACTAAAGGTATGCGTATTATCGATAAAAAAGGCATCGACGCGGTTCTTACAGAAATCCGTGCTCGTGGCGAAAAAGTTTAAGGAACTGAATCATGCGCGATAAGATCCGTTTAGTTTCAACTGCTGGTACTGGTTTTTTCTACACTACCGACAAGAACAAGCGTAACATGCCTGAAAAAATGGAAATCAAAAAATACGATCCTAAAGCTCGTAAACACGTGATTTTCAAAGAAGCTAAAATCAAGTAATTTTAGTTTTCAGAATATCAAAAACCCAGCTTCGGCTGGGTTTTTTGTTTTTAGCGTTTAGAAAATCTTAATAGGGCATAATAATCTAGCTTGGCTTGCTGTTTTATCTTGCTTAATTATCAATCTAAGCGTAAAATGCGCGCTCATTTCGGCTTATTAAATTTAATTCCTTGCCTTAAACCGACTGGCCGAAACGGTAGAAGGCTCTATTAACCGTAAGGAATATCCATGCGTCATTACGAAATCGTATTCATGGTTCACCCTGATCAGAGTGAGCAAGTACCTGGTATGATCGAACGTTATACTGGTTCTATCACTGAAGCTGGTGGTACTATCCACCGTCTTGAAGACTGGGGCCGTCGTCAATTGGCTTACCCAATCGACAAGCTTCACAAAGCTCATTATGTTCTTATGAACGTTGAAGCACCTACTGAAGTAATCAGCGAGCTAGAAACTACTTTCCGCTACAACGATGCAGTGCTTCGTAACTTAGTTATGCGTACTAAAGACGCTGTAACTGAAGCATCTCCTCTTGCGAAAGAAGAGAAGAAAGAAGCACCAGCTGCTTAATCGTTTTGAGTTCAAGCATGGCGCTTGCAGTTGAGACAAAAAGATGAGCCAACCGCTTAATCCTTATATGAATCAGCTGACATTATCTGGGGTTGTTTGTAAAACACCTAAATATAGTCAAAGCCCTGCTGGTATACCGCATTGTATTTTTGTTCTTGAACATAAATCGATGCAAGTTGAAGCAGACCTTAACCGTAATAGTTATGTCAGGCTTCAAGTTGTTGCCAGCGGCACGCCAATGCAACAACAAACTCAACAATTGCACGTTGGGCAACAAGTGCAAGTGACGGGATTTTTAAACCGTCACGAAGGCCGAAACGGCTTAAGCCAATTGGTCTTGCATGCTCAACATATAGAAAGAATTTTTTGAGGAATTTTACTCATGGCACGTTATTTCAGACGTCGTAAGTTCTGCCGCTTCAAAGCGGAAGGCGTACAACAAATCGATTATAAAGATCTAGCTACTCTTAGAAACTATGTTACAGAAAGTGGCAAAATCGTACCTAGCCGTATCACAGGTACTAGCGCTAAATATCAGCGTCAGCTAGCAACTGCTATCAAGCGTGCTCGCTACTTAGCCCTTCTTCCATACACTGACTTACATAAGTAAGCAGCGGATTAACAGTTTTTAAAAGGTGTAGAGACATGCAAGTTATTCTACTAGACAAGATCGCAAACCTAGGTGGCCTAGGTGACCAGGTTGTAGTTAAATCTGGCTTCGCACGTAACTTCCTTTTCCCACAAGGTAAGGCAGTTCCTGCAACTAAAGCTAACATCGAAACTTTCGAAGCACGTCGTGCTGATTTAGAAGCTAAGATCGCTGAAGATCTAGCTGCTGCTCAAGCTCGCGCTGACAAGTTAGAAGCATTAGCTGAAGTTACACTAGTTTCTAAAGCTGGTGACGAAGGCAAGTTATTCGGTTCTATCGGTACTCGCGACATCGCTGAAGCTATTTCAGCTGTTGGCGTTGAAGTTGCTAAATCAGAAGTTCGTTTACCTCTAGGTACTATCCGTGAGACTGGCGAATTTGACGTAGCAATCGCAGTACACTCAGACGTATCGGCTACTATCAAAGTAATCGTTATCGCTGAAGCTTAATAGCAATATTAAGTAAAAAAGCCGCACTTAGGTGCGGCTTTTTTGTGCCTGAAATTTATGAATTGTAGCATTTTGTACCGCTATTGCTTCCTCGGTTATCATCCAATAGTATTGGTTTCTAAATTTTAAACACACAAATACCAATCCTATAATCTTACCTATTTTACAAACATACGTTCTTTTTTCTTAATTTTCTTATTCTTATTAGTATAATCGAATGAGTAAAAGTAAATTGGTTAAAATTGACACTGACAACGCTGTCAATTATATTACGCTGGTTAAAAAGTATTAAGGGGTTGAGGTTGAAAAGTGCATTAGTACCACATGGAATGGGTAAACAAACAGGCTTTACATTAGTAGAAATTCTTATCGTGATCGCTATTTTGGGGATTTTATATAGCGTAGCACTGCCTGCTTACACTGAGCACATGCAACGTAGTCGCCGTGCTGATATTCAACAAGAGTTACTGCAATACAGCGCCAGCCTCGAACGTATTTATTCACGAAATGGCGGCTACCCCAATGCATTTGCAACTCAAAATACTGACTATTACACCTTTACCTACACAGCAACCGATAAAGTATCAGGTGCTGTAAGCGATTTTAAAAATCGTGGCTACAGTTTAAAAGCCGCTCCTAAATCGGGTTCGGCGCAAGCAAGTGATCGCTGTGGTGACTTAACCGTTAAACATGATGGTAGTTATAGCGCTTCATTTAGTGATTGCTGGGAGTAACACAATTGCGTCGAATTGCAGGGTTTACCTTAATTGAGTTAATGGTTGTGCTGAGTGTTATTGGCATTATGGCAGCCCTTGCTTTTCCGTCTTTTAGTCAGCAAATTTTGCAAGATCGCGTAGTAACTACTGCAAATCAATTAAATAGTGCTTATAAATTTGCACGTAGTGAAGCGGTCAAACGCGACAAACCTATTAATCTAGTTGTCAGTAATAATAGTTGGCAAGTGACCCTCAACGAGGGCGGGGTAGACACGGTTTTAAAAGAATTTTCGGTCACAAAAAGCGGTGTTACCGTCAATTTAGTCGCATTGGCCATTAGTGCCAGTGGCGAAGTTGATAAACAAGCTGAAATTTTAGTGAAAGATGAGCACACAAATACCACAGATTATGTGATGTGTGTGCTTAAAAGTGGCCAAAACTGGTTAGTAGAAAATTCACAGCGAGGATGTGCATGAATAAGCAGGCAGGCTTTTCATTATTAGAAGTGATGATTTCAGTGGTGATCGCTGGCATCGCATTATTAGGCTTGGCGGCAGCGCAGCTAAAATCGCTACAATATGCAACCAATAGCTTTAATTACACAGTGTCACTTATTCAAGGGCAAAACACCATAGAGCGTTTGTGGCCGCGTATTTGTGAAATTCAAAAAACCAATACCGCACTTTTTCAAGACGCGACATTTAGAGCTTCGCTCGCGCCACAGATGAGTGATTATCAGCTGACTATCCCAGCTACTTACAGTGATGATATGCAAGTTAATGTGGCTTGGGTCGATAAGCGCATGACAGACAATGCAGAAAATCAAATTAGTCTAAATGCCAGTTTCCCTGATTTAACGGCGGTATGCTCATGAATAAAGGCGCTCAGGGTTTTACCTTAGTTGAACTGATGGTGGCATTGGCAGCAGGCGCTTTTTTATTAGCTGGGGTGAGCTTGTCTTACTCGGCGATTAAAAGCACGATTGAAGTAAGTAAAGAGCTTGAAAACGCTCAAGAAGTGATTCGCTATACCAGTAAAGTATTCAACCGCAGCATAAAGCAAACACAACTAACACCCACCATCAGTGCAGATAAAAGCACGATTACTATTACTCAGCCAAGTGGTGTCATTGCCTGTGATGGCTCAGCGACAACTGCGCAGGTGGTTGAAGTATATAGCTTAAATGGTAGCAGCTTAATGTGTTCTCTCGATGGTGCTGCCTCAGAGCGATTACTGACAGGTATCGAAGCTTTGTCATTTGATATCGCCGGGGAGCTTGTAACCGTTACTGTAAAGCCAAATGATTTACCTGCTCAGTTTGGCAATGGCATTAATATTGATATTGCGTTAACCAATGCAATATTAGTCAAAGCATACGGAGCTGGCAGTGTATAACAAGCAAAATGGTTTCACCCTAATTACAGTGTTGATCTTAACCAGTATGGCCAGCATCGTGGTGCTTAGCTCGCTACGTGAAAACGTTGTTCAAGAACGCTTAAGTGGTAACTTTCAAAAGAAATTAAACAGTCGTTTAATGGCTGAAAAAGGTGTGTTTGAACAAGCTAAGTTATTGCAACAAACCTTGAATGATGAAGGTGTATTAGCGGTTGAAGATTTGATCAGTAAAACCAGTAATGCATCGGGCTCTGGTGTTATCGCTGATGATGCCATTTTTAATGCCAGTTTAAGTCAAAATGCTGCCGGTGAGCTTGAAATTGCAAGCTTAGGGCAACGATTTGATGGTGATGCACAAAGTAACTTAGTCGCCCGTTTTGCAGTACAAGGCGCGAAAGGTAGCTCTGTTTTCACTAATGCGATGGTGGGGTGTAAGGGAGTCGATTTATCGGGCAGTGGTAGTATCGACAGCTATGATTCGAGCAAAGGCACCTACGAAGAAACCAAGTCGAATGATGGTGATGTTTCAACGATAGCTGGTGATTCAGATGTGGTGCTATCGGGTCATTCACCGATAAAGGGCGATGTAAAAGCGACCGGGGTTATCTACTTAAATGGTTCATCACCAATTATTGGTAATATCCATTCAAATTCCGGTGTTTATATTTCTCCTGGCAGTGGTTTACGTGTTGACGGTAATGTCTATACCCGAGGTTATTATACCCATCGTGGCGGGACTGTTTCGGGGGTTGTGCGAGCCAATGGTGATGTAAAAATGCAGTGGTCAACATTCATCACTAATAGCCAAGACGAAGCTCTGGATATTATGTATGGCGGCTCAGGCGATTTTAAAGACACCTACAATAATCAACAAGATGGTGTGCACTACAGTGACAGCAAGTTTAACGTAAACCCGAATGTTGAGCCAATAACCGTTGCTGATCCAACAGCACCCGATTATGACCCAACAAATCCAGACACCAGCTGCGACCCGTTAATTTTGCCAGAGAAAATGACAGACATCACAGACCAAGTGAGCAGTTACAGTTCTGTTTCGGTTGGTCCTACGCAACAATTTAAACTTAATACTGAAAGGGGCTTTTTTAGTAGCGGTGGTAGCCAAGTTATTTTGCCAAGCCTTGCCGATGTTTTCTTGTTTAACTCTAAAGCGCAAAACCAAGCCAATGGCAGTAACAGCAAAGAGTATATTTTTGCACTTGATAGACTCAAGATGACCAGTGACGGCAAAATGGAAGTTTCTGGTGGTGATGTTATTTTACTGATTGATGGCGACTTTTCGATGGCAGGAGATACCAGCCTAACAATCAAAAAAGACAGTAGCTTAACAGTGTTATTAACCGGAAAAGTAAATATTGGTGCAGGCGCAAAAGTCATTACTGAGCAAGAAGGGTTAACTACCAGTGGACATCCGTCGTTATCATTTTATTCATCATTTAATGGTATGAATGGGGTACAATTTAGCGGTGCTGCTAATTTATATGCGGCTATTTATGCTCCTTTGACAACGGTGAAGCTATCGGGAAGTGGTGAGCTGTTTGGTAGTGTACGTGGCTCAACAATTACAGCAACAGGGGGCAGTGGCGCTCACTATGATGCAGGTTTATTACAAGTACAAAATGGCGGCACGCCTGCTTCTTCGGCACGCATCGTATTTTTAGGTTGGAGCTACAAAACCCCAGAAACAACTGAAGAAGAAAGCGAAGCATCACCTGGAGAATAACGCAAACCCCCAAATAAAATTGTGTAAGCTCAAATATTTGTAGCTTACACAAAAAAAATTTAATTTCATTTAAACCTTTTGAATCCCTCCTTACGTCTAATACACTAAATTCACAACAATAATCATAAAGGACAACATCCAGGATGTTGATAGATGCAGAACAAGCGTTCGCCCAGCAAAGTGAGCATGCCTTGATAGAGCGCGTAAAAAGCGGTGATCAAGCTGCCTATGCAACACTTTATGAGTTGCATGTGAAGCGGGTTTATAGCCTTTGTTTGCGATTGCTTGCAGACAAAGAGCACGCCGAAGATGCAACACAAGAAGTGTTTGTACAGTTGTGGCATAAAATCGCTAACTTTGATGGACGCTCACAATTTTCGACTTGGTTACATAGTGTTACCAGCAATATTGCGATTAGCTACATTCGCAAACATAAAAGCTGGTTTCAAAAAGTAGTGAGTTTTGAACAAAGCGGTATGGATGAGCAAAGTGCAGCAGATTGCGATGGCTTTAACGGCCTCGACAAATTAGTACTGAGACTACCTGAGCGAGCACGTATGGTGTTTGTACTCCATGCAATTGAAGGTTATCGCCATGAAGAGATAGCAAGCATGCTTGATATGGCAGTCGGTTCAAGTAAATCGCAATTTCACCGTGCAAGGCAGTTATTAAAAGAGTGGTATGAAAATGAGTAAGCCAGAATTTGAACAATTTTTAAATGACTCGCTTAACCATAAGCAAGATATTAGCCCAGACAAAGATCTCTGGCCCGGTGTTGAGCGAGCAATTGCAACAGGGCAATCAGAGCAAACTGATAAGCCAACCCATGGCTGGAATAAACTCGCTGCAGTTGCTGCTTGTTGTATTGCCGCGCTATTGACCGTACAGCTTTTTGTTGGCCAAGGTGAGCCAAATAGCATGATGGCAATGAGCGACTATTTTACCAAGCAAAAGCAAGGTTTGTTAGTGCAGTATCAAAATCAACCTGCGTTAACCGATAACTGGCAGCAACAACTAAAAGAGTTAGAAGAAGCCGAAAGTGCCATTAAGCAAGCACTTGAGAATGAACCTGAAAACCCAGCTTTATTACAAATGCTGTCGCAGGTTTATCAGCAACAACTGGACTTAATTAACAAGGTGCATGCACCGAAGTGGCAAACGATTTAGGAGTGACAATTATGAAATTACTAGCCTTAACTTTAGGATTACTGCCACTGATGGCAATGGCGGGACAAACCATTAATGAGCAAATTGATGTACCTGCAAATAAACGCATTTTTATTGAAAACCAACGTGGTGATGTACGCATTGAAGGGTGGGATAAACCACAACTTAAAATCGAAGGTGAGCTTGACGATAAGGCACAAGGCTATCGTTTAGAGGTTGAAGGCAGCCGTGTTGAATTTATCGTAAAAATGCCGCGTAATTTAGGTGGCTGGAATAGCGGTGACGGTTCTCGATTAACCATTTACATGCCAAAAAGCAGTGAGCTTGAATTTGCTGGAGTGAATGTCACAGTTAGTGCTAAAGAGCTTGAAGCAGGCGCAGAGATTGATACCGTCAACGGTGATATCACAGTGCAAGATATTAGCGGCAACATGAGCTTTGAAACGGTCAATGGTGATGTAAATGCCCACGACTTAAACGGTGATATTCGCTTTGAAACAGTCAATGGTGAAATTAACGATAAAAACTCGCAAGGTGCTTTACGCTTTACCGCGGTGAATGGCGACATTAAGTCAAAAACCAAAGCACAAGATGTTCGCCTTGAAAATGTAAACGGTGATATCGACTTTGCATTTGATGCAATTAAAAAACTGCGCATCAATACCGTAAATGGTGAAGCTGAAGTTCACATTAACAAGTTACTAGCAGATGCCAATATTCGCTTTGAATCAGTCAGTGGTGATGCCGAGTTTTACTTCCCAGCTGATGTATCGGCAACGTTTGAAATTGAAGCGCACGCTAACGGTAAAATCGTTAATGAGCTTAGTGGTGACAGAGCAACGAAGGCGAAATACGGCCCATCTAGCGACTTAGAATTTAGTATTAACGGTGGGGATGCTGATATCGAAATGGATACGATTAGCGGACGCATTGAACTTCGTAAACAGAAATAACGATTAGAGTTCATTCAATTACAATAAAGCGGGAAGTTTTCCCGCTTTACTATTTGCACAGCCTTAGCAAGTCGATAGAATAGAGCCATTCAATTTTAGTTTTGTGATGTTATGGCCAAACCAGATAAGCAAGTCGATACGTTAAAAGTCCCTCCCCATTCAATAGAAGCTGAGCAATCTGTTTTAGGTGGTTTAATGCTTGATAATCAAGCGTTTGACCGTGTTGCTGAGTTAGTGGTTGCGCAGGATTTTTATACCCGAACCCATAAGCTGATTTTTGAGGCTATGGTTAGTCTTGCTGAAGGCGGTGATCCAATCGATTTGATCACTATTTCTGAGAGCTTAGAGAAAAACAATCAGTTAAGTAGTGTTGGTGGTTTCGCCTACCTCGCTGAAATTGCTAAGAACACACCAAGTGCGGCGAACATCGATGCTTACGCGAATATCGTGCGAGAGCGCGCTGTTATTCGTGAAATGATTGGTGTGGCGAACGAAATTGCAGAAGCTGGTTTTAGCCCAGAAGGGCGTACCAGTCATGACCTGCTCGATTTTGCTGAAAGTAAAGTATTCAAAATTGCTGAGCAGCGTAGTAAAAGCACCGAAGGCCCACAAAACTTACACAGTATCTTAGAAAAAACCGTTGATAAGATTGAAGAGCTTTATCAGTCGCCACAAGATGGTGTGACGGGTGTAAGTACCGGCTATGCTGACCTAGATAAAATGACGGCGGGTATGCAGCCTTCTGACCTTATCATTGTGGCGGCACGTCCATCGATGGGTAAAACAACCTTTGCGATGAACTTAGCCGAACACGCAGCTATGACACAAGATAAGCCTGTACTTATTTACTCACTAGAGATGCCTTCAGAGCAAATCATGATGAGGATGCTGGCATCGCTAGGCCGTATTAACCAAACTAAAGTTCGTACCGGTCAGCTAGATGATGACGATTGGGCGCGTCTGTCGTCAACCATGGGCTTGTTGATGGAAAAAGGTAAGATGTATGTTGATGATGCATCGGGCCTAACACCAACAGATGTGCGTTCGCGTGCACGCCGTATTGCCCGCGACCATGGCGGTATTAGTATGATCATGGTCGACTACTTGCAGTTAATGCGTGTGCCAAGCTTGTCGGATAACCGTACCTTAGAGATCGCTGAAATCTCTCGTTCATTAAAAGCACTGGCAAAAGAGCTGCAATGTCCGGTTATTGCACTATCGCAGCTTAACCGTACCCTAGAGCAACGTGCCGATAAACGCCCAATCAACTCCGACTTACGTGAATCAGGCTCAATCGAGCAGGATGCCGACTTAATCATGTTTATTTACCGTGATGAAGTGTATAACGAAGACAGTACAGAAAAAGGCGTGGCCGAAATCATCATAGGTAAGCAACGTAACGGTCCTATCGGTAAAGTACGTTTAACCTTCCAAGGCCAATTCTCGCGTTTTGATAACTACGCGGGTCCTGCTATGGACGACGAATACTAATGCGCTTAGCCATTGCCGAAATCAACCTAAAAGCACTTGCTCATAATTTAGCACAAGTGAAGCGCTTTGCGCCTGGTTGCAAAGTAATGGCGGTGCTTAAAGCCAATGCTTATGGCCATGGCTTAGTTAAAATTGCTCAATACCTAAATGATGCCGATGCATTTGCGGTTGCTCGAATAGACGAAGCGTTAGCGCTACGTGCAGGTGGACTGACAAAACCAATTGTATTACTTGAAGGTTTTTTTCATAAAGATGATTTACCTATCTTGCTTGCCAATAACTTTCAAACCATTATTCACGATGAAAACCAGCTCGCAACGCTTGAAAATACAAGCCTTGATGCACCAATTGCGTGTTGGTTAAAGGTGAATACGGGTATGCATCGATTGGGTATTGCGCCATCGCAATTTGAGTCTTTCTACAGTCGCTTAAAAGCGAGCCCGAATGCCCGTGATGACATTAAGTTAATGACGCATTTTTCGTGCGCCGATGACATCAATGATGAAAAAACCGCTCAGCAAATTGCCTTATTTGATTCATTGGCAGATGGCAAAAACGAACAGCATTGCCTTGCAAACTCTGCTGGCATTATTGCTTGGCCAAAAGGTCATGGCGAGTGGGTGCGCCCTGGCTTGATGCTTTATGGCGTATCGCCAATGCTTAATGGCGTAGGGCAACAGCACGGACTAGAGCCTGTTATGCGCTTAACAACGCGAGTTATCGCGATACGCGATGTCGATGCCGATCAGTGTGTTGGCTATGGCGGACGCTGGCATAGCGATAAACCGACTAAGCTTGCGGTGGTTGCGATGGGCTATGGTGATGGTTATCCACGTCATGCTGAGCAGGGCACACCTGTGGTTATAAAATCTCAACGCTACGGTATTGTCGGTAGTGTAGCGATGGACATGATCACGGTGGATATTGGTGATAACCGAGACAATATCAAAGTTGGTGACGAGGTGATTATGTGGGGGCCTGAGCTTCCCGTTGAAGAGATTGCCCAGTGCGCAACAACCATACCTTACGAGTTACTTTGTAATATCACCCCACGTGTAAGCTACGAGTATCAAGAGTAACTTCGTTACTCTTTAATAAAATACACGTCACTGAAACCCATTCGTGCGAATTCTTGGTCACGAAAGTTACGTACTGCTGCAGAGCCTTTTGAAGTCATTTCGACTTGCTGTTCCATCTTTAAATAATTGGTTAAATCAATGCCTTCAGCCGCTGCAATAGCATGGTACATATCGCGGTATTTATCTTTTGCAAAATTGATTTCGCGAGGCTGATTTTTAAATTTGTAAGTGATGCGGCGTGCCATAATGAATCCTCAATGTTTATCGGGGCTGATTTTACACTAAAAAATAACCATAGCCATGACTTGTTAGTATAAGCGGGTTACAATGCAATACTTTTCAAAGACTCGGTAAATCATAATGAAACTTTCAGTAGAGATCAGTAAGTACCCACTACATCAAGACTACATTCCGTTTATCAAAGGTTTTATTGACCGTGTAAACAGTTACGAAGGTCTTAAAGTGATCACCAACACCTTATCTACTCAGATTTTCGGTGACTATGATTTAGTGATGTCTGTACTTAATACTGAAATCAAACGTTCTTATGAAGAGTTTGGTAAGGCTATTTTCGTCTGTAAATTCTTACATGGTGACTTGTCGCCTAGCGAAGACTAAAACCTAAAGTAGCGCGTGTTATGGAATTTTTAAGCGAAACCTTCTCTGGCTTTACTGCCATGTCGCATTGGGAATATATTGCCGTTGCCTTATCGATGGCGTATTTACTGTTAGCGATTAAAGAAAGCTTATGGTGTTGGCCAGCCGCGTTTGTGAGCACCTTTATTTATACCGTAATGTACTGGAATGGCGCACTATTGATGGAGTCGCTACTTAATTTTTACTACATGTATATGGCGGTATATGGTTGGGTGGTTTGGCGCAGGGGCATGAACAATAAAGATCATCTGCCCATTATTTCATGGTCGTTAAAGCGTCATGCGGTGATTTTGCTTGCCACCTCACTGGCTTCAGTTGCCATTGGTTTTGTGATGACCAATTACACGCACGCTGATTTTGCTTATTTAGACAGCTTTACCACCTGTTTTGCGGTGGTGACAACCTACCTTGTTGCCAAGAAGGTACTGGAAAACTGGTTGTACTGGATTGTGATTGATGCAGCATCTATGTACCTATATTTTGAAAAAGGGTATTACCCAACCTTAGTACTTTTCGTGTTTTACACCATTATGGCCGCATGGGGCTTTAAAACCTGGTATGAAGAATACGAGCAGCATCAGGCTAAGCCGCTTGCACAGCTATAGATGAAAACTGAGCAACAAATTCACGCGCTTTTTACGCGCTTCAACTCACGTTTAGTTATCACCTCAATCAGCCCGCTGGTTGAGGGACTAAGCAATGATAACTACCTAGTTAAAACAGCAAGCCAAGATTTCTTGGTTAAGCACTATCGTGACCATTGGCCGGCGATTGGCCTTGCAGCGCAAGCGCATTTTGCAAAGCAAAGCTGCTGCCCAGCCCCACTTTGGTTAGAGCAAGCAACCGACACGGCTATTTTCGAATACGTGGCAGGTAGTATTGCCAGCGGTGAATTTTGTAGTAGTTTATTGCCCGACTTAGTTAATTTACACCGTTACCCTGTGCTTACTGAGCCGATGGATATAGCTTACGAAATTAACTACTACCAGCAAACAGAGCGTTACCAGCAACATGCTGAGCTAATTAAACAGTCACTGGCTTATATTGCTTCAGCGCCTAAAGACATGGGTTTTTGTCATAATGATTTAGTGAAAGAAAATATCATTGTGAATGAGTCGGGTATGTTTTTAATCGACTTTGAATATGCCAAAAGCAACGATGTTTATTTTGACTTAGCTGCGCTGGTGGTGAGCTTTGCGTTAAATGATGAGCAGCAACTGGCGTTACTTAAACGATACCAAGCGTTAGTGTGCGAACATCACGAGTTTTACTTATCAGTTGAAAAGCTCGCGGCATTTCATGCGCTGTTTTTGCTTTTATGTATTTGTTGGTACGAACAACGTGGTGCGATGGATAAAGTGGCGCCCCTGCTAATACAGCTTAACCACTTCATAGAAAAAGCTAAAAATTAAAGACCGCCAATTCGCTCGGCAAGTTCTTTATATTTTTTTACGTCTTCTGGATCAAACAAAGGTTCACCTTTGTCATCTTGTGATTTCGAGATCAGTAAATGCTCGCGAGCAAGACGTTTTACGCGTTCGACTTTTACACCTAAAAACTCCGCGACTTGCTCTGTAGACATTAAACTCATGATCAAATTCCCCTTACATGGCAATACTGCCACCTTGTTATTAATTTTATTAAGTATACGTTAATACCTTGGTTCTGCACGAAAGTGAAGTGTTTTAATGCAAATTGCTGAATTTATGTGCATATAAAGGCCTCGATGCTAGCATTTAGCACAAGATGCCATTATCATTGCCGGGTTGTCATGCTGATATCGCGAGTCAGTATTGACGACGACAAATGTGCTCTCGTGGTGAAATGGATATCACGTGGCCCTCCGGAGGCTAAGTTGCAGGTTCGATCCCTGCCGAGAGCGCCATTTGCTCTTCACTTTAATATCTTCTAAGCTCGATTAACTCCTCAAACAATTCCAAAAAGCTAATGACTTATCAACCTATCGCTTGTGGCGACTACGATAAATATGAATTATGGTGCATGCATAAATCTCTATTACGCATTACCTTAGTATCTGGTGAGCAGTTAGAAGGAAAAGCAGAGACCCTCAAAATACTCAACTCCGATGGTGAGCACCTGATTTTGGCAACAAAAAAAGGCGAACATGCCGTCCGCCTTGATTTAATTAAAAAGGTTGTTGCGTTATAGCCACTTCTTATTTTTAAAGTAAATGCCAATCCCAACGGTTAGTACCACCAAGAAAATAATAAACAAGCTAAATGCGTAAGGGCTTTCAGTGCCCGGAATACCGCCTACGTTTACACCTAGTAAGCCTGTTAAGAAGCCAAGTGGTAAAAACAGTGCTGCAACCACCGACATCACATACATACGTTGGTTTAGCTGCTCAGATACTTGGCTTGTTATTGCTTGTTGAATAATTTGCGCGCGTTCAATTGAGCTATCTAGCTCTTCTAAATAACGGATCAACATATTGGTTGTTTCGTTTAAGCGTGCCTTATCGTCTTCATCTAACCACTTATATTTATTGTTTAACAAAGTAATAAGCGCTTCTTTTTGTGGCCTTAAATAACGTTTTAACGCGATTGTTTGGCGGCGAATTTGCGCTAATGATTGATGATCAAAGCCCTTGTTTGGTTCATCAATTTCATCTTCAAAACCATCGAGAGTGTCATCTAAGCTGTCGATAACAGCTTGCATACGCGACGTTAAGTTTTGCGCCAATTGGCAAACTAACTCCGAGATTGAGCAAGGACCATTGCTGCCATCGAACGATTCAACAACATCTTGCACCGATAATAAACGGCGCTTACGGGTTGTGATCACAATGTTTTCGTTAATAAATAAACGCAACGAGACCATGTCTTCTGGGCTTTGCGCTGGGTTTAGGTTAACGCCACGCAAAAACAGCATATTGCCATTAGTGACTTTGCTTAAACGAGGGCGTGTTTCATCGGCAATCAGGGACTCAAGCTCGAAATCAGTTAATAAATTACTTTGCTCAAGCCACTCAATGGCTTCAGCTTGGCTGTAATCCATATGCACCCAAAGTTTTCCGTGTTCGGGTTGCCAATTATGCAGCTCAGTACTATTTTCAATAGCACGTGCACCGCCTTGTTCGTCTAAAATTAAGACATGAAGTAACCCATTGATCATATTGAACTCTCGTTTTACAAATAGTGCTATATACCCAAGCCACCTCAAGATGCAGAATTCAGCGTTTCACAGGTGCTTAATATCAAGGCGTTACTTTGCAAGAATGGCAGTCCCTTTTAAGAAGTAACAACGATGAGAGTAAGTGCCTGTGAAGCGCCCAAAGGGTTGGTTTAAAAGCGATTTATACTGCGTTATTGATTTTAACAATAGAACCTCTATTACTTGCAATCAATGCCTTGTCTAATCGCTTTTAATTCCAACTGAAACCCGCACCTTGAGGTGGCTTGGGTATAATTGAATATAGTTTAGGCTACGTCAATTAAATCGACTTATCGAGTGGATAAATATATTTCGTTGGTGTTTCTAGCCCTATAGCGTATAAGTCACTTTTTTAAAGAGGGCACATTAATGAGCGCAAAAATTATTGTTGGCTGGCGAGAATGGCTTGGCCTGCCTGAACTGGGAATCGATAAAATCAAAGCAAAAGTTGATACCGGAGCGAGAACCTCATGTATTCATGCTTTTGACATTGAGGAATTTTCAGAAAACGGCGAAGCGTGGGTGAAATTTACTACCCATCCTCTACAAGACGATGTAGAAACAACAGTAGAGTGTCGCGCCAAAGTAGTTGAGCGAAAGTATGTGACCAGTTCAAGCGGTCAGCGTGAGCTGCGCTACTTTATTGAAACAAAATTAGTCGCAGGAACCCAAAGCTGGCCTGTAAGGGTGACTTTAAGTAACCGTTCAACAATGAAATTTAGAATGTTGTTAGGGCGTACAGCAATGGAAAATCGCATAGTCGTTGATCCGGCTTTATCTCATTTATTATAGGAAAAGGACTTATCACACGTTGCTACGTGTATGAGTTTATCAGTTAAGGTTTTTAACTATGAAACTTGGTATTTTATCTCGCAACCAAAATTTGTATTCAACACGTCGCTTAATTGAAGCCGCAGAGCAGCGTGGCCACGAAGTGAAAGTAATTGATGCACTTCGTTGTTATATGAACATCAACTCAGAGCAGCCAGAAATCCATTACCGTGGTGAAAATTTAAAAGATTTTGATGCTATCGTGCCGCGTATTGGTTCGTCAGTAACTTTCTATGGCTGTGCGGTATTACGTCAGTTTGAAATGATGGGGGTATATCCTGTCAATGAATCTGTGGCGATCACTCGCTCGCGCGACAAGTTACGTTCACTACAGCTACTTTCGCGTAAAGGTGTAGGTATGCCAGTGACAGGCTTTGCAAGTAAACCAGATGACGTAAAAGATTTATTAAGTATGGTTGGTGGCACGCCAGTCGTTATTAAGCTACTTGAAGGTACCCAAGGTATCGGTGTGGTATTAGCTGAAACACGCAAAGCTGCAGAAAGTGTAATCGAAGCATTTATGGGCTTAAAAGCCAATATCATGGTGCAAGAGTATATCAAAGAAGCGGGCGGTGCTGATATTCGCTGCTTTGTATTAGGCGATAAAGTAATTGCCGCGATGAAGCGTCAAGCGCAAGAAGGTGAATTCCGCTCTAACTTACACCGTGGTGGTAGTGCTACCTTGGTTCGTATTACTCCAGAAGAAAGGAAAACAGCTGTTGCTGCAGCTAAAGCGATGGGTTTAAACGTTGCGGGTGTTGATTTACTTCGCTCTGCACGTGGTCCATTGGTGATGGAGGTTAACTCATCACCTGGTCTTGAAGGTATTGAAGTTGCAACCGGTAAAGACATTGCAGGCATGATTGTCGAGTTTATTGAAAAAACAGCGGCATCAAAGAAAACAGCAACTCGTGGTAAAGGTTAAGTAATATAAGCGCTCAATTTAAAGGAAAAGTGCGTGGCTAAGGTTAAGAAAAATACACCGTTTTCAATTTTAGGCGATACGGTGGGTGTTGGCGAACGTAAAACATTTGCGATTGAAGCTGCCAAGCTTTACACCCACTCGCCGTTAAATATTCCAATTGAAGTCGTCAATGGTGTGCAGCAAGGGCCTGTATTAATGGTATGTGCTGCAATTCACGGTGATGAGCTCAATGGTGTTGAGGTTGTTAGGCAGTTGCTTGCTAAAATCGATCCTGAGCAATTGCGCGGTACTATTATTGCGGTACCGATTGTGAATGTGTTTGGCTTTATTCATAAGTCACGCTACTTACCAGACCGCCGTGACATGAACCGCAGTTTTCCGGGCTCAACTCGTGGCTCGTTAGCTGGGCGAATGGCGAATGCGTTTTTTACTCAAGTGGCAATGCATTGTACGCATATTATTGATTTACACACAGGGGCAATTCACCGAACTAACTTGCCGCAAATTCGCGCTAATTTGAGCGACCCTGCAACAGCAGCCATGGCAAAAGCGTTTGGTACCCCAGCAGTGATAGATGCGTCGCTTCGCAATGGTTCATTACGCAGTGAAGCGGCAAATTTAGGAATACCCGTTATTACCTATGAAGGCGGCGAAGCGCTTCGCTTTGACCCGATTGCTATTGCCGCAGGTGTACAAGGTGTTGACTATGTGATGCGCCATTTAAAAATGGTGCGCGGCAAACGTGCTAAAAAGCTACCAGAGCCGATAATTGCAAGCTCGACGAGTTGGATACGCGCCGAAGCAGACGGTATTGTTCGTGCACAAGTATCACTGGGTGAGCGAGTAATGAAAGGGCAGGTTCTAGCTTATATAAGTAGCCCACTTGGTGATGCTGAACTTGAGCTACTAGCGCCGCGTAGTGGTATTGTAATTGGTCAGCAGACTATGCCGCTGGTAAACGAAGGGGATGCTGTATTCCATCTTGCTTACTTTGCCCACGCAAACAGCCTAGTTGAACAACAGCTCGAAAACTTTATTGATGAAATAAGTGATATTGAAGACGAGTTAAAAACCGCAGATTTAAATAACTAATACCCTATTCTTTAATTCAAAAAGCCAAACTATCTGTTTGGCTTTTTTGTATCTGCCTGCCTCCATCTATTACTTGACCTTAGAGCAAGTGCAAGGTTTATAGTTTTTTACTTACTTAATTGTCGTAAGAATGACTAAAGGATCAAAGATGAAAAGATTTCTATTTTACACAGGCTTATTTACGCTTGCTATTTCACTTACACATGGCTTTTTTACAGAGCTAAGTGTTGCTCACATTGTGTTATTTCACCCTTTAGTCATTTTATTTAGTTTTATATTAATCGCCTATGGAAGCAGAAAAAGAACACCTATTTAGCAAGCGTCTCGTTAACTTTAAGCAGTTACTTTTTTGGGCCTAAAATACGTTTTATGGTTGGCGCTTTAGTTGCCGTAGGTGGATTCTTTAATACCATCACAGGGCGGGTAACAAAGATGTTGTTTGGGTAAATCACTTTGTGACCATCCACATGCTCAAGTACGACATTCATTAAGCCCATTTCGATAATGCGGCCTTCTAAGAAGTTTGCACCGTCAATTACTCTCACCCAAAAGCCAACACGGCAGTCGTTTTGAATAAACATCAACAAGAAGGCTGTTAGGTTACTTAGTAACGACCAGGCGGCAAAAAGCGCGACACCTAGCATGGCAAAAATTGATGAGCCAAGTACTAGTAAGCCCCGTAGCTCTATACCCCAAAAAACTAACACTAAACACAGCATAACAATGGCAAGAATGATATTGAGCAACAGCTCAGCACGGTATTCGCGATGCGGATCAGCCTTGCCTTTAATTGCTTTTAACAGCAGATTTTTAGTGGTTTTACGCAGTAGCGGGTAGAGCAAAATCGCGATAACAGTCACGATTAAATGATATTGCTCGTTAAAGAATTCGACGAAGTCCAAAAGGGTTCCTAAGTTAATATTTTACGTTTTGATTTTAGCTTTTTAGCTTAACAATACCACTACTTTAAAAGGTATTTTTAACCGTTACTAGCCATTGCACTGAGTCAATATCGTCATCTTGTTTGTTAATAGGTGCGGCAATATCTAGATGAATAACCGTACCAGCATTGGCACGGCTTGGCGCTAAGCGCAGACCCACACCCACATTTTGTAGCACGCTACCATTGGCACCATTATCTTTGTCGTTATACCAAGCTCTACCAATATCATAAAACGCGGCGCCACCCACTTTAAATAATTGCAGTAAGTCATATTCCCAGTAGTAGCGTTTTTCTAGAGTCACTAAAAAGCTGCGGTCGCCTACTTGGTAGTCAAGCGGGTAACCACGTAGGCCATTTTCACCACCAATAGTGAGTTGTTTATCAGCAGTGAGGTTTTCAGCATATTGTAAGCGTACTTTGGCGTACCAGCTTTGCCTTAGTGTGGTATTGAGATAATACTGTAGCTGCGTTCTAGCGAATAGGTTTTCAACATCATCGGTTTCTTCATTCCAGTAGCCATCAAGGTCTGCTTTAAAGCGCCATAACTGGTTGTCTCCAGAGTAATGCGCTTTTGATAAAGATAACGAATAAATAGTACGGCTGGCATCGTCGCTAAAATCATCACTCGAATAACCGAGTAAGGCGTGGATATTCCAACCCAGGTTTAAATCTTCAGTGCGGTAGATGCTATCGAAGTTTCTAACCTTAACGTAGTGATCTTCAAACCATTGGCCACTAACATAAGGGTAACTCAGCGTTCTATCTTCAGCGATAGGAAAGCGCGTAAATGGCGTTTCTCTAAAGGTTTCTTCTCGGTTCTCGATGCCAAGCTTAATGCGCTGGGTCCAACTATTACCAAGTTGTGATGAATGACCAAAGTAAGCGCGGTTTAATAAGGTTTTTTGCTCAAACTCACTAACTACATCGCCGCGATAGTAAAGTGACTCTCGGCGTTGATCTGAGTAACTTGTAACACCGTAACTGTAGGGTGTATCAATCGAGAAAAACGGATAGCTTACATCGAGGTAATGACGTTTACCGTCATCGTTATCTGAATATTCTAAACGGCCTTGATAGCGACTAGAGAATATATGCGGATCATCATACACAAACAGGTAACCTGTGCGATCAGCATCACGGGTACGACTAAAAGATACTCGTTTACCCCAGCCTAAAAAGTTAGATTCGCGAAAGCCGATGCTCGACTCATTCTTACCACCACTGCGGCTAAAGCTTATTTCAGGTAATAAGGTCCACAGATCGCGCGTAATGACTTTTACATGTACGTTGCCGTCACAATCGAGCTTTGCGTTGATACGCGCATCATATAAGTAGCCTTGTTTACGCAGTAATCGCTCTGACTCTAGCAGTTTACGTGGATTGTAAACATCACCTTCTGCAAACAATAAAACGCTGTGTATTACATTAGGCTCAGTAGTCATGTGAGCGCGATTGGCAAAGCGGAATAAAAAGTTATTTTCTTCTTCAAGCTCAGTGTTAAATACGTTCAGCTGTTCAAGCTCAATAGAGACTATTTTACGGTTATTAGCGGCATCGGGTAGTGGATTATCAGCATCGAGCTGGCGGCGTAAGTTATTATCTTGTGATTTAAGCGTACGTTGGTTTTGACAATAATTACTATCGTCAGTGAATAACTGCTCTGCATGAACATTGGCTGCTATGCAGATTGGTAATAGTGTTATTAACCTAGCAACAAAGTGCGACTGCTTAAATCCCATTTACACCCTTAGTTGAGTATGTCCTGTGCAACTACTACATACTAAGCGTGGGTAAAAGTCTAGCTTATTATTGTAATTGCGTGACTAAATACTGATGAAGTTGTGGCAATGCAGCACTGGCTTCTATGCCCTCAGCATTGATCCAAATACTTTCACTGTAATGTTCAAAGTTTAGATTAAAACTATGATCTGTAAAGTGAAAGCGTAATTGATGACGATCAGCACCGGCATCAAAGTCGGCGGTTGTTATGGCTGGAGCGTGTAAGAAAAGGGTTGCCCAAAGTTCAAAGTCTTCGTCGTGGGGAAGCTCACTTGACGTTATGAGAATAATCTCATGCTCGGCATCATAGGTTAGTTCAGTCATAGCGGTCCTAATTTGCGGCAAGATAGTCGCGAATGGTATTTAAAAACGGTGCGCCGTATTTATTAAGTTTAGTGAAACCAACACCAGACACCTTCAAAAACTCACTGTCGTTGGTTGGCATTAACTGCGCCATTTCAGCGAGGGTTTTATCATTGAATACCACATAAGGCGGTACATCATCGGCATCGGCCAGTTCTTTACGTAAGGCACGTAATTTCGCAAATAGCTTTTTATCGTAATTAAACTGAGCGAGTTTATCTTGGTAAACGTGCTTAGCTTGTAAGCGAGGCTCAGCAAGTTGCAATGCATATTCACTTTTAAGTACCGCACGGGCGGCTTCGGTTAAGCGTAATGACGAGCCTTGGGTAATATCTTGGCTTAATAACCCTTGATGGATAAGCTGCCTTAAAATACTTAGCCAGAATTCCACGCTGTGCTCTTTACCGATGCCATAGGTGCTTAGCTGATGGTGATTGTTATCTCGAATGCGGCTAGTGTTTGCACCGCGAAGTAACTCAACGATATAGCCAATACCAAAACGTTGCTCAGCACGGTACACACACGACAAGGCTTGTTGCGCTACAAGTGTGCCATCAAAGCTAGTAGGTGGGTTTAAGCAAATATCACAGTTACCACAGGTTTCGCGTTTATATTCACTAAAATAATTGAGCAAGATTTGTCTGCGGCATGTTTGTGCTTCGGCGAAGCTTGCCATGGCATTAAAGCGCTGTTCTTCAACACGACGACGTTGCTCGTCTTCAATATCTTCAAAAAAGCGGCGTACGCGGCCTATGTCTGCAGGATCAAAATACATAATTGCTTCTGCAGCCAAGCCATCTCGACCTGCACGACCGGTTTCTTGGTAGTAAGCCTCGATGCTTTTTGGAATATCGTAATGCACCACAAAACGTACGTTTGGTTTATTAATCCCCATGCCAAAGGCAACAGTCGCAACCACAATTTGAATATCGTCACGGGCAAAGCCTGATTGCACAAATTGGCGTTGCTCGTTACTCATTCCCGCATGGTAGGCCGCGGCATTAAATCCTGCATCAGCAAGTTTTTCGGCTACATCATCAACCCGTTTACGGCTGGTGCAATAAATAATACCACTTTGATTTTGCTGTTCTTTTAAATAACGAAGCAGCTGTACCATAGGTTTGAACTTTTCTTCTATGGTGTAACGAATATTAGGTCTATCGAAGCTACCAGTGTGCACGTAAGGGTGGTTAAGCTGAAGTTGTTCAATAATATCGTAACGAGTTGCTTTATCTGCCGTTGCTGTAAGCGCCATCATGGGCACATGCATAAAGCGTTGCTTTAACTCGTTGAGCCTACAGTAATGTGGCCTAAAGTCATGACCCCAATGCGACACACAGTGAGCTTCATCAATTGCAAAAAGTGCGAGTTTTAGGTGACTCAAGCGTTCTAAAAATTCGTGTTGCAGTACTTTTTCTGGTGCAACATATAACAGCTTAATTTGCCCATAGTGTAATTGCTGATAGACAGCTTGTTGCTCTTCAAAAGGCAGGCTGTTATTGATGTATGCCGCTTGCACGCCGAGCGCTCTTAGTTGGGCAACTTGGTCTTGCATCAAGGAAATAAGCGGTGAGATAACCACAGTCACACCATCAAGGATCAATGCAGGTACTTGATAGCATAAAGATTTGCCTCCACCTGTTGGTAGAAGTACAAGCGAGTCTTGTCCGTCTAGCGCTGCGGCTATAATCGCTTCTTGGCCATCACGAAAGTCCTTGTAACCAAACACTTGTTTGAGTACGGCTTGTGGTGATCGAACGGGTGTGTTGGACATTGCGGTATTGGTATTCATCGCCGAGCATTTTAGTGGTTTTTTATGGCGATGTCTGTAACTTTGAGTTGGTTTATTTAGCGCGTTTAGGTTGCGTCACTGCTTAGGGGGCGTAAAATAGCGTTTTTAAACTATAAAGCCACACTTATGCCTACCAACATTGAGCAGCGAAAAGGCGTTATTTTCGCTTGTTTAGCCTTTTTTATGTGGGGACTTGCGCCCATTTACTTTAAGTTTTTACAGCAAATTTCTGCGTTTGAAATCTTAATGCACCGTGTTATTTGGTCGGTGTTATTTTTACTTCTTATTATTGCAGCTCGTCATCAATGGCAGCGTATTCGTGTGGTACTCGGACAACCTAAATTACTTTTGATGTTGGTAATAACAGCAAGTTTACTTGGCTTTAACTGGGGGTTATTTATTTGGGCAGTGAACAATAATCATATGCTTGATGCCAGTTTAGGTTATTACATCAACCCCTTACTGAATGTGTTATTGGGTATGTTATTTTTAGGTGAGCGACTACGCAAGTGGCAAGGCGTTGCGGTAGGTCTAGCGCTTTGTGGTGTGTTGCTTCAGCTTGTGAGCTTTGGTTCATTCCCCGTGGTTGCTTTCTCATTAGCAGGATCGTTTGCTATTTATGGTCTACTACGTAAAAAGTTACCAATCGAATCATTGCCAGGGTTATTGCTCGAAGCACTTATTTTATTGCCTGTTGCACTTATTTACTGGTGGTTGATGGCGCCTTCAGCAAGCTCTGATTTAACTGCAAACGATTGGCACATTAACGTGTTACTCATTAGTGCAGGTGTGGTGACAACCTTACCGCTGTTATGTTTTACCGGAGCAGCAAAACGCCTGCAATACAGTACGCTTGGCTTTTTTCAGTACATTGGCCCAAGCTTAATGTTTATGCTTGCCGTAGCGTTTTACGGTGAGGTATTTGATGCTGAGCGTGTGGTAACGTTTGCGTGTATTTGGAGCGCTTTGGCATTATTCAGCTGGGATTCGTATCGCCAAAGTCGTAAGCAACGCAAAGCGCAATTAGAGGCGGTAACTAAGCCTGTGTAGGCTTAGCTTACTAATTTGTTACGCCCAGTTTCTTTTGCTTGATAAAGCTTTAAATCGGCCTGTTTTATTAGTTCATCTAAGCTATAAACAGGCCCATTATGAAAACCAATCGACAGCGTAAACTTGATTCGGTCTTTACTGAACTCAGGGCTGTGCTTTTCAACAAACAAGCGGAATTTCTCTAAACGTTGCAGAGATTCTTGTGGGTCTTGATCAGCAAAATAGACTGCAAACTCTTCACCACCAAAGCGGCCTACTAAGTTATCTTCAAAATACTTCGCCATGCATTGCGATAGGCCCTTTAATACGTCATCGCCGGCATCATGACCATAGTTATCGTTAATTGATTTAAAGTGGTCAATATCAATCATGGCTAAAGACACTGAGTTTTCTGCCAGTTTTGCAGCTTTTAGATGGCTGTTTGCTTCACCAAAGAAATAGCGGCGATTAGGGAGTTTTGTGAGGTAATCAGTGTTTGCTTGTAAACGAATCGTTTTAATGTTTTCAAGCATGTCGACGTTTTGGCTGAGCCGACAATAAAACTCTTCATTGTTGAATGGCTTACGAAGATAATCGTCTGCGCCAGATTTCAAAAAGCGCGTCGAAAGGTGCAAAGTATCGAGTGCAGATATGCCAATCACGGCTTTTTCATCGTTAGAATATAAACGGCGAATTTCAACACAGAGCTCATCCCCATTCATATTCGGCATTTCATTATCGGTAATGATCACCGATATTTTTGGGTTTTCAGCCAGTACTTTTAAAGCATCAACACCATCAACAGCTTCGAGTGTTTGGTATTTATGACGGGTTAACAAGTTGCAAATATGGTGGCGCGTTGCAGCTGAATCATCGACTACTAATACTAATATTTGCTCATTACGAGGCAAGCGAGCCAGTTGTTTTTCTAGGTATTGATAGGCTTGTTTATTTTCTTTGGTGATGTAATCAATGATGGGGTGTTTTTCAACGATATTGCGTGTTGTTTCGTCAAGGTTGCCAGTCATTACAATGGTCGGGATATCGGCTTCGATGGTGCAAGGAACTGCTTCACCGTTTGGCGCATCAGGCAGAATAAAATCTACTACGGCACAAAAGTAACCGTGCTTGCTAATAAGCTCTTTTGCCTCAGCTAAGCTACCGGCGATATCGGCTTCATAGCCAACTTTTTGCGCGATGTGCTTTTGCACCCGCGCAATGGTTGGCGTATCTTCAATTATTAATATTCTTCGAGTCACAGTTTGCCTTGTAATAACTTATTGGCGAAACAAAAGTTATTACAAGTTTTAACCCTAAAAGGGTAAAAAAGCAAATTGTTATAAGCTATCTGACTCAGAATAATATTCAACACTTTGTGGTGTTGAGGTCGCAATGCGAGAGCGACCAAATAACGTGTGAAACTTGGTTTTACAGGTTGTTTGCTTAAGGTATTTGATCCAAGCGCGCTCAATTGCATTGGTCGCTTCAAGGTTACCGGTAACAACTTGAACAAATTGAGTTTGAAATTCATTTTGTGGTTCTAGGGTTTTGTTGTATAACCCCTTTAGAACAACACCATGCTGCTCAAGAATGTCGGCTTCTAGCAAAGTGAAGTGACCACTACGACCAAAACCGCGTGGGAAATTTTGATCATCATAGAATTGACGTTGGCTTGCAAATGCCTGACGAAGTGATGAAATGTCATTGCTCATGGCTTTATCCTCATGCCCTAATTTCTTGCTGGAGTATGGATCAAGTTGTCGATTTTATTAAACAAATTATTTTTATCGTAAGGGTAAAAAATGGATATCGATTTATTGAAGACTTTTGTTGAAGTGGTTCGTACGCGCCATTTCGGTAAAGCAGCTGAAAATTTATATATTACACAGTCTGCGGTGAGTTTTCGGATCCGACAATTAGAGCAAGGTTTAGGCGTTAACTTATTTATTCGTCAACGAAACAACATACAGTTAACGGCGCCGGGTGAGCGACTACTGCCACACGCACAAATGATCATTACGGGTATGCAGCGCGCAAAAGTTGATGTGGCACTTGCAGATAATATGCATAAGCAAATTAGCTTAGCGGGAACACCTAATATTTGGGATGCATTTTTACAGTTTGGTATTACTAATATTGTTTCTGCTATGCCGGGTGTGTCGTTAGTTGCTGAAGTTAAAGCACAGCAAGAGAGTACTCGCTTATTATTGGAACGTACATTAGATTTGGCGGTGTTGTTCGATCCCCCTAAAGTAGATGAACTGGTTGTACAGCGAATTTGTGAGCTACCTATTATTCCTGTGAGCGCCTTTGAAACTGCAAATAGTGAAAACTTTTTCGATAACCAATATGTTTATGTCGACTGGGGTACCACCTTTTCTTTATGGCATGCTCGTGAGTTTAACGGCCACGCTCCTCCTTATTTCAGAACCAGTACAGGTCGTATTGCGCTTGATTTAATTTTGAAATGCGGTGGTAGCGCGTTTATTCCTCAGTTATTAGTTGAAGAGCAGCTTGAATCTGGTGAGCTGTATCATGTTGAAGATGTTGCGCATACTTCGCGTGATGTGTTTGTTGCTTACCACAGAGATAATGAGCAAATCCCTTTATTAGAGAAGTTAGTGACCTTATTAACTGAACTACAAATAAAAGCTTAAAATTAATTTAATTTAGCTTTCATAAAAAATTAATGCTGCAACAGCAGGTTACGTTTTTATTTCAAAAATAATTACATTTTATGAAGCTAAATTGACGCTTTTATTTCAATTGTCATCTTTCTGTCATTTTTCGCTGTCACACTGCGCGCATCGAAACACACATGTGTTTTTTGTTGCGATTATTGAGGAAACGACATGAAATTTGCAAAGTCTAGCTTATTCCTAGCTTTATTTGGTGGTTTATCTTTTTCTGCATTAGCTGATGTAGATGTATATGGTAAAGCAAACGTGACTGTTCAATCATCAGATGATGGCGAAGGGTCTTTCACTGAAATTAAAAGCAATAACTCACGTTTTGGCTTAAAAGGTTCAGAAAAAATTTCTGAAGGCTTAGAAGCTGTTTATAAATTTGAGTTTGGTGTAGACGTATCTGACGCTGATTCTAAAGGCGACAATGACGATAACATCACTGCACGTAACCAATACGTGGGTGTTAAAGGTAGCTTTGGTCAAGTTGTTATCGGTCGTAACGATACAGCAATGAAGCAGTCTCAAGGTAAAGTTGATTTATTCAATGACCTTGAAGGTGATATTAAGAACGCATTTAAAGGTGAAAACCGTTTAGGCGACACAATTTCTTATGCTTCTAAAGACTTCAGTGGCTTCAAAGTACTAGCAACTTATGTAGCTGAAGATGATGTAGACGCTGATAACGGTTACTCAGTAGCGCTAACTTACGGCGATGCAAAACTTAAAGAAAGCAAACTTTATGCATCAGTTGCAGCTGACAGCGAAGTAAAAGGCTACGACATTGTTCGTGCAACAGTACAAGGTAAACTAGGTGACTTCAAACTAGGTGCTATGTACCAAACACAAGAAAAAGTGGATGGTAGTGCAGAAGCTGATGGTTACTTAGTAAATGCTGCTTACCAAATGAATAGCAACACGTTCAAAGTACAGTACCAAGTAATTGACTTTGATGAAGGCGATAAGAAAACAGCTATCTCTGCAGGTGTTGATCACAAGCTTAGCAAAAACACCAAAGTATTTGGTTTCTACTCAACGTTTGATACAGACAATCAAGTTGACCAAGACTACCTAGGTGTTGGTATTGAATACAAGTTCTAATCCAACCTTTGGATAACTCCCTAACTTGTCAGCCCAGCTAATTAGCTGGGCTTTTTTTGTGTTAGTAGAAAATTTCTAGCCTAGTTAGACTTGCGATTAAGCTTGTGCGTAGTTTGATTTGCCAGCAAGCCAACGTTGAATCAATTTATCGGTAAGCTCTGGGTAGTCGTTCAAAATTTTGAAGGCAATGGGCCTTACATGATCGAGTGTTTGTTTATCGCGGTTAAGATCGGCAATTTTAAACTCAGCTAGGCCTGTTTGTTTGGTACCAAGTACTTCACCAGGGCCACGAATTTCGAGATCTCGCTCAGCGATAACAAAGCCATCATTACTTTCACGCAGTACTCCTAAGCGCTTTTGCGCTGTGGCTGATAATGGCGCATGATAAAGTAAAACACAGTGTGATGCCGTAGCCCCACGACCAACACGGCCGCGTAGCTGGTGGAGTTGTGCAAGGCCTAACCGTTCAGGGTTTTCAATAATGATAAGGCTGGCATTAGGCACATCAACACCTACTTCAATCACGGTTGTGGCAACGAGTACATGAATATTGCCCGCTTTAAACTCACTCATAATGGCTTGCTTTTCGGCGGCTTTCATCCGGCCATGCACTAAGCCAACCTTTAACTCTGGCAATGCCGCTTTTAATTGCTCTGCGCTATCTTCAGCTGCTTGGCATTGCAGTACTTCAGATTCATCAATCAGAGTGCAAACCCAATACACTTGACGACCTTGCTCTGTACACGCTGTTCTCACACGTTGAATGATTTCGTCTCGACGTGCATCAGGAATAGCCACCGTTGTAATAGGCGTTCTACCGGGTGGTAACTCATCAATCACTGAGGTTTCTAAGTCAGCGTAGGCTGTCATTGCTAGCGTTCGCGGGATAGGTGTTGCTGTCATCACTAATTGATGCGGATAACAGTCACCAAAGCGGCCTTTTTCGCGCAGTGATAAGCGCTGATGAACACCAAAGCGGTGTTGCTCATCAATAATAATTAAAACGAGATTATTAAACTCAACCTGCTCTTGGAATAACGCATGGGTGCCAACAATCATTTGTGCTTCCCCAGAGGCGATTTTTTCTAAAGTTACTGTGCGCTCTTTACCTTTACTTTTGCCACCTAACCAAGCGACTTCAACACCGAGTTGATTAAACCATTGGCTAAAGTTGATGCCATGTTGCTCTGATAGAATCTCTGTTGGTGCCATTAGCGCTACTTGATAGCCTTCGCTGATAGCGGTGAGCGCACTGAGTGCTGCTACTAAGGTTTTACCAGAGCCTACATCGCCTTGTACGAGGCGCATCATCGGAAACGGGTGTTGTAAGTCACCTTTGATTTCTGCCACCACACGACTTTGTGCGTTGGTTGGGCTAAAGGCTAAATTAGCTAAAAACTGCTGCTCAAGTTGATTATGAGGCTTTAATGATACCGCTTTTACCGTTTGCCCTTTTTGACGTAGCTTTAAAAGACTTAAGTTTTGCGCAAGCAGCTCTTCAAACACTAGCCGTTGCTGGGCAGGGTGCATACCTTGTTCAAGGGCAGTTAAATCAACATCGTTTTGTGGACGATGTAAGGTCATAAGTGCATCGGCTAAACGCATTCCGGTCGGTTGAAACTGTTCTGGCAGTAACTCTTCGACAGGGTATTTAGTTAACAGTGCAAGTGCTTGATCGCTAAGTGCACGAATAGATAACTGTTTTAGCCCTTCGGTAACAGGATAAACCGGCGTAAGCGTGGTGTTCGTTGGTTGCTCAGAAGGGGTATCCGATAAGCTGTATTCCGGATGTGTCATTTCAAAGCCAACACGACCACGGCGGATCTCACCAAAGCAGCGAATGATTTTACCTGTACTTAAGGCATTTTTTTGAGCTGCGCTAAAGTTAAAAAACCTGAGCGTTAAACGGCCCGTGCCATCATTTACTTGGCAAACTAGCATGCGCCTTTTTCCAAAAGTAATTTGGCTGGTTTCAATGGTGGCTTCAACACTAACATGGCTATGCGGTTGGAGTTCGCTGATTGGGTGAATGCGGGTGCGGTCTTCATAGCGGTGAGGCAAATGAAACAGCATGTCTTGCACCGTATGAATATTTAGCTTAGCAAGGCGCTCGGCCATTTTCGGGCCGACGCCTTTTAATTCTGTAATTGGGTATAACGCTAAGCTTGGATGACTCAAAGGTGACTCAAATTATTAATTAGTAGACTGTTTTTCAGTTTACTTGCACTCGTTAGTGGCTTCAAGCGGTTGCGTGTGTTTTAAAATGTTCCAGAACGTTTCATCAGCAACAATTTCACCACTTTCATCAAGTTCAGGGTAAGGTAGCTCTTTTTCGCGACATTGTTCAGCAATAATAGGGTGACAGCCTTCAAACAAGATACGGTGCTTAATTTTCGCATCAAGCATATCGCGGTTGTAAAGTCCGGCTTCTTCACGTTGGCGCTGCGCTTCAAATAGAATAAGTGCCGCAGCAACAGATACATTAAGAGATTGCACCATTCCTTGCATTGGGATAATGATATTTTTATCAGCATGGGCGAGGGCGCGCGGTGAAATACCATCACGTTCTTGGCCAACAATAACAGCTGTCGGTTTGGTGTAATCAATTTCACGAAAGTCGACAGCATCGTCGCTGAGATGAGTTGCTAAAATTTGTACTTCAGGATTTTGCGCACGCATCATGGCAACAGCTTCATCGATATTGCGATGCAAGTGAGTTTCTAGCCAGTTTTTACTACCACCTGAGGTATTGTTAGTTAACCATTTTTGATTCTCTGGCCATACAGCATGAACATGATGACAGCCTGTCGCGTCAGCTGTGCGGGCAATGGCTGATAAATTATGATGCTTATGTACTTCTTCTAAACAAACCGTTAGGTCCGTTTGGCGGCGGTCTAACACGCGCTTAACACGCTCAAAGCGAGTTGTATCCATAGTTGTGTGCTCGTTGACGGATTCTAATTGGCACTGATTATACCCTAGGGAACAACAGCACGGCTAATTGGGTTTTGTAATGAGATCAGCGTTTCTGTTGATTGAATAGCTTCTATGGCTTGTATTTTGTTAATTAACACATCTTGTAGGTGATCAATTGAGCGCGCCATCACTTTGATAAATATACTGTAATTACCTGTGGTGTAATAGGCTTCGACAACTTCTTCTAGTTCTTTTAAATGCAGTAAAGTTTGTGGGTAATCACGTGCATTGTTGAGGTTAATACCAATAAAACAGCAAACATCGTAACCAAGCTGTTTGGCATCAATACTGACTTGGGTGCCTGTAATAATTCCCGCTTGTTTCATCTTTTCGACCCGTACATGAATAGTCCCGGCACTTACTGCAAAGCGTTTAGCGAGTTCTGCATACGCTGTTCGCGCATTTTCCATTAAAGCATTAAGGATGTTTTTATCGAGATTATCGATTTGATAATTTTCCATGGTATTTATTAGTGTTAATTATTGAATCAATAAATTTTATAGCATTATTTTTATGAAAATTTCAATGCTAAGTTCTTTTTGTTGCGGGTTATTGAAAATTATCTTTGTTTGGTTGAGGATTGTTTTAATAGGAGGGGCCAAGCAGCGGGTTTCTCTAATTAAGCAAGTAACAATAACTGGGAATGAGGCCAATTATTATGAGTTCACACTACCTGCAGCAACAGCTGCAAATTAGTAAAGTAAAACAGTTTTTTTCAAGCCAATTAGAACAACAATTAGGGTTAGTTGAAGTACAAGCGCCGATCTTGGCAAAAGTAGGCGATGGTATTCAAGATAACTTAAGCGGTACTGAAAATGCTGTATCGGTAGCAGTGAAAACAATTCCGGGTAGCCAATTTGAAGTAGTCCACTCTTTAGCTAAGTGGAAACGCAAGACCTTGGCTGATTACGATTTTTCGGTAGGTGAGGGGCTCTATACGCACATGAAGGCGCTTCGTCCTGATGAAGAATCTTTAAGCCCAATTCACTCGGTATATGTTGATCAATGGGACTGGGAAAAAGTGATTTGCGAGAGCACTGAACGTACCTTAGACAAGCTAAAAGAAACCGTGACATCACTTTATCAGGCGATTAAAGCAACCGAACGCTTTGTCGCAAGCGAGTTTGATTTAACGCCGTTTTTGCCCGAGCAAATCACCTTTGTACACAGTGAACAGCTACGTCAGATGTATCCTGACTTTACAGCGAAACAACGTGAAAAAGCGATTGCACAAGAGTACGGTGCCGTATTTTTAATTGGTATAGGCGGCACACTTGCAGATGGCAAAATTCATGACGTACGAGCTCCGGATTATGACGATTGGTCAACACAAACCTGTAGTAAATTTGCAGGCTTAAACGGTGATATTTTAGTTTGGAACCCTGTGCTTGAAGATGCATTTGAAATCTCTTCAATGGGCATTCGTGTAAGCCCTGATGCATTAGCTACTCAATTAGCAATTACAGGCGACCAAGCTCGCCTAGAGTTTGATTGGCATAAACAGCTACTGGCGAAAAAGTTTCCGCAAACAATAGGTGGTGGAATAGGCCAATCACGACTCGCTATGTTGCTGTTACAAAAACAGCATATCGGGCAAGTACAAGTTGGTGTTTGGCCTGAGCAGCTAAAACAGCAAGTGGAAGGAATTCTTTAAAGAGTAATGACCCTGGTAAAAAGAGGCTTTAAGCCTCTTTTTTATTAACTGGTTTTAAACTCTACCTCAACCTTGTTTTCTTCAAGCTTTACCTTACACGGTGGGTATTGGCGGTTAGTGAGTAGAACTTTTTCGAAAATATGAATTTCGACGCCAGAATGCAGTTTTTTATTAACGACTAATTGCGCATCTTCCAGTAAATCATGCAGGTGATGCTCTAGACTTGATAGCTTTTTCTCAAGCATTTCAGCTTGCTCGCAATAGTGCATTTGTGTGGCACCAATCTTTGCGAGTAACTGTTTTTTCTTTTCAGCGTCTTTTACTTGATCTGCTTTTTCGATAGCTTCCTGTAATGTGTCAAGTTGTGAATCTGTTTGTGCTAAATCTTTTAAACACTGATCTGTTTGCGCGGTGACATCACCACCTGAAGCCGCTAAGTGAATAACCATTTTAGCGCCCGATTCATTGCCTATTTCGCCGGCAATTAACATTTGTGCGTCTAAGATCTCTCCGCCAAATAGCTTGCCTTGAGGGTTATCTTCTTGGCCTATTTGCAACAGCTTAGTAGCTTTCATCGTACAATGGCTGGCTTGGCGTTCAATGAGGATATTATTGGCTTCAAGGTAGCAGTATTGACCATGTGATAAGTGAATGTCACCTTGGCTGATAATATTACATGACAGCTTTTTATCTTCGAGCTGGTGACCAATTACACCTTGTTTTATAGTGATATCGCCAGCTGCTGATAAATGGCCAGATTCCACAGTACCCATCACTGTGATATCGCCTTTGGCATTAATACGCATGCCTGGTTCAACGTTATGAGTCACAATAACGCTACCTTCAAAATCTACGTGGCCACTTTTTACGTTTACATCGGCAATAGTAAAAATATCATCGACACGCATACCATTAGCAATATCAACAGGTACACCAGCGATCACAGAAATTAGCTCAAGCGGGTTGTTTTTTGATATTTCGGTGCCTTCACCTGCGACTAGTTTGGTGTTTTCCCCCGGTTTTGCAGGAAGTACATCACCAGTAACAGTAAAGCCTTCTTTGCCAGGAGTTGCAGGAATTTGTTTTATAAGTAATACACCGGGTTCGACACTGGCGAGCTTGCCAAAGTCACGCATATCGGCTGTGCCGTCTTCACGTAGCTTAGGTGTTTTTAAGCGGTCTTTTAAGGTTTCGACCTGTGGTACAAACTTGGATGGTTGGCCATCAATCGGTAAACGGCCTTTTGCGAGCACACCTTTAGCAACTTCACCTGCAGGTAGCTCAAACTGTTGTTGTAATAACTTTTCTAAGAAAGCTTGCTTATAACCGCGGGCGACACCTGCTTTGATAAGCTCTTTTTTAGCATCGTCAAGCGTCATGACTTTGCCACCTTCAGCTAAAGTCAGCTCGCCTGTAGCCAGCATTTTGTCATCACTCAGGGTAACAACTAGGCTCGCATCATGTTTAGAGGCAACAACAAGCATGCGCTCATTTGAATCGCTTTTAAAGAAATTATTGATAGCTTCATGATCCACTCTGCATTCGCAAAATGGTGACTTTTCTAATGCTTCGATAATAAACGCAGCACTAGGAGGCGAGTTTTCATGAACATCTAATAAAACGTTGCCGTTGTGAGCGAGCTTAAACACCTAGAGATCCTTTTTTACTACATTAGCTAAAGGTTTTACTTGTTATAACAACAGAGTGCTAGAGATTTGCTAATGAGTCAAGAATTTCGGGTGAGGGAAGTAAGAACTTTTTCTAAAAAAGTGCCAGCAACTTTGCGTTGCTGGCAGGGCTGATTAGTTTGTTGAAGGTAGCTCCATGATACCGTCAATTTCAACTTGCACCCCTTTTGGTAGCGCACGTACGCCAATTGCGGCACGTGCAGGGTATGGTTGCTTAAAGTACTGGCTCATCACCTCGTTAACAATCGCAAAGTTAGATAAGTCAGTTAAAAAGATATTCACTTTTACCATGTCTTGAATTTGACCACCCGCAGCTTGGCAAACAGCTGTTAGGTTTTTGAATACTTGGTGAGTTTGCTCAGTAAAGTCTTCAGAGATCACTTCCATCGTCTCTGGTACAAGTGGGATTTGACCTGATAAATAAACAGCCGTGCCTACTTTAACTGCTTGGCTGTAAGTACCGATTGCTGCAGGCGCATTATCAGTAGAAATAAAAGATTTGTTCATGATTATCCTTGTTACTTTTTACGATAGACTCTTTGCACATCAGGCATAACGCGAATGCGGCGCATAATATTAGCAACATGAACGCGGTTTTTAACCGTGATGCCTAAATCTATCATGTATAAATTACTTTCTTTTTCGTCAGTCGCTATTTCAACAATGTTGGCTTGGGTTGAGGCAACAACATTGGTTAATTTAGCCAGCGCACCTTGGTGATTGATAATCTCAATACGAAGGGCTGCAATATATTCTTTCTCTGGGTTATCGTCCCATTTTACAACTAAGTATTTTGAACGCTCTTTTTCCCAACCACGAATGTTTTTACATTCTTGGCGGTGAACTGTAAGACCCTTACCTTGGCTGATATAAGCTGTAATAGCATCGCCAGGTACAGGTCGGCAGCATTTAGAGTAATTAACTAACATGCCTTCAGTACCGATGATGGTTGCTTTTGCTTTTTGTGCTAGGTCGTCTAGGTCGTCTGCATCAACTTGCATCAAGCGTTTTGCTATAAGCACACTCATTAGATTGCCTGAGCCTATTTCGACTAATAGCTCAAGTACGGTATTTAGTTCATGCTCTTGAAGTACACGGCGAATGTTTTCATCTGGAATATCATCCAGTTTGGTTTCACCAAGTGCTGAGTCTAGTAAACGTCGACCGAGCAGCATAGCTTCTTCATGCTGTTGGCTCTTCAGGTAATTGCGAATACCTAAACGTGCTTTACCTGTTACAACAAAGTTTAACCAAGTTGCATTAGGGTGCGCTCCAGAGCTGGTAATGATTTCGACTGTTTGCCCTGTATCAAGTGCTTTGCTTAGTGGGTGAGGTTTACGGTTAACGCGTGCACCCACACAGGTATTACCTACATCAGTGTGAACTGCATAAGCAAAGTCGACTGCTGTTGCGCCCATAGGTAGTTCAACGATACGGCCATCAGGGGTGAAAACATAAATCTCTTCAGGGAACAGCTCTGTTTTAACGTTTTCAACAAACTCAAAAGACGAGCCCGCACTTTGCTGAAGCTCCAGTAAGCTTTGCATCCATTGGCGAGCACGTTGTTGTGCTGTGTGGCCTGCGTTATCACCGGCTTTTTTATACATCCAGTGAGCAGCAACCCCTTTATCTGCCATATGATCCATATCGTGGGTACGGATTTGAATCTCAACAGGAATACCGTGAGGACCAACTAATGAGGTATGAAGTGATTGATAACCGTTGGTTTTTGGTACAGCAATATAATCTTTAAAGCGTGTTTCGATTGGTTTGTAAAGGTTATGCGCTACACCTAATACGCGGTAACAGGTATCCATATTATCAACATTGATACGGAACGCGTAGATATCCATCACCTCGTTAAACGACAGCTCTTTATTAAGCATTTTTTTGTAAATGCTATAAAGGTGTTTTTCGCGACCAGATATAGTTGCTTCGATGCCAGACTCTTCTAAACGTGCTTCAAGCTCAGTTTTAATATTGCTGATAACTTCTTTACGATTACCACGTGCTTTGACCACTTCTGATCTTAATGCGCGGTGACGCATCGGGTATAACGCTTGAAAGCCTAAATCTTCTAATTCATTTTTTATATCATGAATACCTAAACGATTCGCAATTGGCGCATAAATCTCTAGGGTTTCACGGGCAATACGGCGGCGTTTATCAGGACGAAGTGCGCCTAGGGTACGCATGTTGTGCGTGCGATCAGCCAGTTTAATTAAGATCACGCGAATATCTTGAGTCATCGCCATGATCATTTTGCGGTAGTTTTCAGCTTGGAATTCTTTTTTATCTTTAAAGCTGAGTTTATCTAGCTTGCTCACCCCTTCAACAAGCTCTGCAACGGTGTCGCCAAAAATTTCAGCTAAGTCTTGTTGGCTGAAGTCAGTGTCTTCAATCACGTCATGCATCAGGGCTGCCATCAGCGTTTCGTGGTCTAAGTGCATGCCAGCAAGTATTTGTGTCACTTCGACAGGGTGGGTGATATAAGGCTCGCCACTTGAGCGAGTTTGGCCCTCGTGGGCTTCGCGAGCGACCACGTATGCTTTTTGTACCAGCTCAATCTCAGCAGGTGGTAAGTATTCGGATATTTTCTTTTTGAGGCCTTCGAATAGATACAAAGTCACACTCCAATGCGCAAATGAAGTAAATCGGTAACGGTATGAATAGAATATACGATGAAAAGAAGGGCTTGCCAACGGCTAGTGTAGAAATACTAGCCGTATAGCTAAATCAAAGCGGGGAGCTTGATTACTGGTTGCCACCTACGATAGCAGCCACAGCAGCCATTTCTGCTGCTTCTTGATGTTGTTGTTCTTCACGATCAATCACGTCCATAGAAGAGCTATCTACTAACCCTTTCTCAATTTCACGTAAAGCAATAACCGTTGGTTTGTCATTTTCAGCATCAACGAGTGGATCTTTACCACCAACCGCGATTTGGCGGGCACGACGAGCCGCAACTAAAATTAAGTCAAAACGATTACCAATTGCATCTACTGCATCTTCAACAGTTACGCGAGCCATCTTAGCACTCCAAATAAATTCTTAAGCAAAGGCGTAGTTTACTGTACCAAGTTAAATTCGCCAATAGCTTGTGGTTAATTTTTATCTTATTCTTAAAAAAGTATTACTTAAGTAAGTTCTCTAATAACGCCTGATGGCGCACAGTTTGGCTTTTTAACGATAAACGTTTAGCCATAACGATAGTTTCGATTTCTGAAAGTGCAGTATCAAAATCATCGTTAACAACAACATAATCATACTCATTATAGTGTGATGTTTCTGATTGTGCTTTTGCCATTCTCCCTGCGATTATCTCAGCAGAGTCTTGACCACGGTTATTTAAGCGTGATTCAAGTTCTTCTTTTGATGGTGGAAGAATAAAGATAGTCTCAACATCATCAACTAATTTGCGGATTTGCTGAGCACCTTGCCAATCGATATCTAAAAATACGTCAATACCTGCTGCAAGTTGGCTTTCAATTGCTTGCTTAGACGTACCATAGTAGTTATCAAACACTTGCGCCCATTCAAAAAAGTCATTTTTCTCAATTAGCGCTTTGAACTCATCCACAGAAACAAAATGATAGTGCACACCGTTTTCTTCACCCGGACGAGGTGAGCGAGTGGTGTGCGAAACCGATACCTTCATATCGCTGTGCTTCTCTAATAAAGCACCAATTAAGCTTGATTTACCAGCCCCTGATGGAGCTGACAAGATAAATAAATTTCCGCGAGTTTGCGCCATGATCTGTCTCTAATAAAAAATAAACAGGCTCGGACTATCGCTAATCCAAGCCTTTAATTGAACTATTGTACTTTATTTCGCTAAAAGTGCTCAAGTTTGCCTGCATTTAGACTTTTTAAAACAAAAGACCCAGCAGGTGCTGGGTCTTATAAAAATGTTGTAAAACGCACTTATTCAATATTCTGAATTTGTTCGCGCATTTGCTCGATTAACACTTTTAGCTCTACCGCAGCGTTTGTGATATCACTGTTGATAGACTTTGATGCTAATGTGTTTGCTTCACGGTTAAACTCTTGCATCATAAAGTCTAGGCGTCGGCCACATGCGCCGCCTTTAGTTAAGATTTTTTTGGTTTCTTTAACATGCGACTTTAAGCGGTCAAGTTCTTCAGCAACATCTTGTTTTTGCGCAAGGTAAATAAGTTCTTGCTCGAGGCGAGACTCATCGATGTCTGTTTTTAGTTCTTCTAGCTTTTGGTTTAGTTTTTCGCGCTGCCATTTAGCAATTTCTGGCAAGTGGCCTTCAACAATGGTTACTTGCTCTAAAATAGCATCAAGGCGAGTTGCAATCATTTCTTGTAAGTTTGCGCCTTCATCGCCGCGAGCTTGTTTAAAATCTTCAATTACTTGGTCAAACCCTGCAATTAGCGCAGTGTTTACGCTATCCATATCGAGCTCTTCGGCTTCCATAACGCCAGGCCAACGTAAAATATCAACAGGGTTGATGTCACCATTGCTTTGGTTTTGCACCCATTGTGCGCTTTTTATTAATTGCTCCGCGAGTGATTCGTTAATCGTTAACTCACCAACATGCGCTGGATTTGCAGCAAACTTTAAGAAAACTTCAACCTTACCGCGTTGTAAATGTTTACGTAAACGCTCACGAATAACTGGTTCCATGCCACGAAATTGCTCAGGTGCGCGGATAAAAGTTTCAAGGTAACGTTGGTTTACTGAACGAATTTCCCAAGTGCCAGTGCCCCATTCGCCTTTAATTTCGCGGCGCGCATAAGCTGTCATGCTGTGGATCATGGATGATTTCCTAGTGTTATTAAATTTACAAAGTTGACTGATTATACCGAATCAGCTTTTAACCTCTAGCGTAAATTTTCTGAAATGTGCTTTTCTGATGTAGTTAATTATGTAAATGAACATGGCATCTGGCATCACATCGACTTATAATGTGGCAAATTCAGAATTAAGGGGATCGTTAATGCGTCCAAGCGAAAGAACACCTAATCAAATTAGACCGGTTACATTTACACGTAATTACACTATGCATGCTGAAGGTTCAGTATTAGTAGAGTTTGGAAATACTAAAGTTTTGTGTACAGCAACTGTTGAAGCTGGTGTACCACGCTTTATGAAAGGCCAAGGTAAAGGTTGGGTTACGGCTGAATACGGTATGTTACCTCGTTCAACACATACTCGTAATGGCCGTGAAGCATCGCGCGGTAAGCAGGGCGGTCGTACTATGGAAATTCAACGCTTAATCGCACGTGCACTTCGTGCCGCGGTTGATTTAAAGGCGTTAGGTGAAAACACCATTACTATCGATTGTGATGTTATTCAAGCTGATGGCGGTACACGTACAGCATCAATCAGTGGCGCGTGCGTTGCATTAGTTGATGCGCTTACTTACATGCGTAGTAAAGGTATGATCAATTCAAACCCACTTAAGCATATGATTGCGGCAATTTCAGTTGGTGTATATAAAGGTCAACCAATTAGTGACCTTGAGTACCTAGAAGATTCTGAAGCCGAAACAGATATGAACGTGATCTTGACCGAAACTGGCAAAATCATCGAAATTCAAGGTACAGCTGAAGGCGAACCTTTCTCATTCGACGAACTTGATGAGCTACTTACATTAGCTAAGCACTCAATTCGTGAAATTATCGACGTTCAAAAGCAAGCATTAGCTTAATAAAGAAGTAGGTTTATTAGTTATGAAAGATTATCAAAAAGAGTTTATTGAATTCGCACTTGAAAAGCAGGTGCTTAAATTTGGTGAGTTTACTTTAAAGTCTGGCCGCACTAGCCCTTATTTCTTCAACGCTGGTTTATTTAATACCGGTCGTGACCTTGCACGCTTAGGTCGCTTTTATGCAGCAGCACTTGAAGATGCGGGTATTGATTACGATGTATTATTTGGCCCTGCTTATAAAGGTATTCCAATCGCAACGACTACAGCAGTTGCTTTAGCTGATCATCACGACAAAGATGTACCTTACTGTTTTAACCGTAAAGAGAAAAAAGCACACGGTGAAGGTGGTACATTAGTAGGTTCTGAACTTAAAGGTAAGATCATGTTAGTTGATGACGTGATCACTGCAGGTACAGCTATTCGTGAGTCTATGGAAATCATTGCAGATAATGGTGCAGACTTAAGTGGTGTTTTAATTGCACTTGACCGCCAAGAGAAAGGTAAAGCTGAGTTATCTGCTATTCAAGAAGTCGAGCGTGACTTTGGCACTAAAGTTATCTCGATTGTAAAACTAGCTGACTTAATTAGTTACCTAGAAGCCAAAGGTACAATGGATGAGCATTTAGCTGCAGTAAAAGCATACCGTGATCAATACGGCATTGCTTAACACCTAAAAACGCGAACAATTTAAAGGCCCAGCTATATTGCTGGGCTTTTTTGTTTTTAGAGTATTGTACTTTTATGGCCTTAAATACGGTTAAAAAGTTACTGAAGCGTTAATAAAGTTTCTCTTTTGTGGTGTTTAGACTAAAAAGGATACAAAAGGCAGTTTTTTTAATGTTTTCTCAAAAAAGTGCTTGCGTTAATTCGCTGCATCCCTATAATGCGCATCCACCGACACGGCGGACTGCTTACAAAAAAGCAAAACGACGAGTTGGTTGAGTCAAGTAAG
>NZ_JALNTM010000035.1:0-44002 GCF_023161845.1 Pseudoalteromonas sp. 2CM39R | reverse complement strand
GGAGTGGTAGTTCAGTTGGTTAGAATACCGGCCTGTCACGCCGGGGGTCGCGGGTTCGAGTCCCGTCCACTCCGCCACTTGTTATTTCCTCAATAACAAGCAATAAATAATTTCCTTATTAATAAATCCTAACATAATTTTTTATCAGCTATCAGCTATCAGCTATCAGCTATCAGCTATCAGCTATCAGCTATCAGCTATCAGCTCGACTCTTCTATACTAACCTGCTAATATTCTTGGCTATTCTTTAATATTCAGCTTCTTATCTCTGCATGAATTACCAAGAATCTAATCTCACTTTAAAAAAGGAAGCATTAAGATGAGTACATTAGGTCAGCAATTAAAGCAGCTAAGAAATAATAAAAAATTGAGCCAACCTGAATTTGCCCAGCAAGCGGGTATAGAGCAGAGTTATTTATCCAAGCTTGAAAACGATAAATCAATTCCCTCCAATGAAATATTTAGAGCTTTATTGATAGCATTAGATCTTTCAATTGATGAGTTTATGAAGCCACTAGTATCGAGTCACGATAAAGTTAGACTGATGCAAATACCAGATGTAGAGCTGTGGTATAAAAGTAAAGCAGTAAAGAGCTCAGCCACACAGCGTAAGGTTATTTATCTCGCAATGTTTTTAATATCTATTGGTTGTGCATTGTTTTATGCAGGACATAAAAACTATGTGTTCAATGAGCGCTTTTACGAATATAAATCACAAGGTGTGATCAAAACAGGTGAACCTCTGAATGTTTTTACTCATTGGAGCAATTATATTATTGAGTCGAATCGAGAAAAAAGAGATGAGAAAAATCGGGAAATGCTGGCCAGAAGGGTACCAAGTTTTAAGTTAATGGATGAGTATGTCGGTGAATCATTTGTTGAAGAGGTTGAGGGAGGTAAACGTGTTTATACTGCAAATGAGCTTTCGCGGACTATGCCACATGCAGGCAATAGTTGGTTTGAGTTTTTAGGTATTTTTGCTGCTGTATTTGGTTTGGCGCTCGCTTTACTGGAACCTAGATTAACCAAGCAATAAAAAGCCTGCGTACATGAAAACGCAGCAGGCTTTAATATAAATTGGCTTACAATTACCCTTGTGGGCCAAAGCGTTCTTTCAAGTAAGTATCTAAAAAGTTTAGGTAGGCGTTGGAGGCGCTGATACGGTTTTCTTTTTTGCTAAAACCGTGGCCTTCATCATCAAATAATACATACTCTACTGGCACACCATTAGCTTTAACCGCAGCAACCAACTCATCGCTTTCAATTTGTAATACGCGTGGATCATTAGCACCTTGAATAACCATTAAAGGCTTAGTGATGTTATCGGCATGAAATAGCGGTGAAATAGCACGGTGACGTTCACCATCGGTGGCAGGATCGCCCATTTCATCGTATAGCGCCTTTTTAAAGCTTTCCCACCATGGTGGAATTGAGTTCAGTGTGCGTACCCAGTTAGTCACACCAAAAATATTGATACCTACTTTGAACTCTTCCGGTTCAAAGGCAAGCGCGGCTGCGGTCATAAAGCCGCCGTAGCTACCACCCATGATGCCGATTTTATCTGCATCGACCCAATCTAGGCTTTGTAAGTGTTTTTTACCGTAGACAATATCTTGTAGATCATCGGTGCCATGTTTTTTATCGTCTAAATGGAAAAATGTTTTACCATAGCCTGAGCTACCGCGGTTATTGACGGCAAAAATAGCATAGCCATGATTAACTAAATGTTGCTGCATTGCGCTATAACCAGTTCGGCTTTGCCCACCTGGGCCGCCATGCACCCAAATAAGTGCAGGTACTTTATTGGTGCTGCTGGCTTGTTTTGGTTTGTATAATACGCCCGGTATTTCTAAATCATCAAAACTTTTAAAGCGCACAATGGTGCTCTCTACTAAGTCGTTTTGATCTATATCTTCACTTAATGTGTTGGTAAGTTGCTTGGCTTCATTACTGCCAACTTGCCAAACAAATAAGTTGCTTGGTGAGGTATCTGAATTTAAATAAAACGCCATGGTTTTCTCATCGCTTGAGAAATTCACACCACGTAGATTTCCCGCAGGTAATTTAGGCATGGCAATTTCATCCGCTGTTTGCGTGTCTTTTACTGTGACCTTTGTGCTGGCATCAGCATTTACACCGCTTACTTGGTAACGCCCAGATTTAGAAAAGTAAATAAAGCTAACGTCCCAATCATCTTTTAATGCTGGGCTGTGCTTGCCTGTGGCGAGCTCATATTGCCACACCTCTGAAAACTCTCCTTTAGCGTCTGTTGAGTAGTATAAATATTTGCTGTCTACAGAGAAGGTCTCAGGCGTATATTGTGCTGGTGTATCGTGTTTTGAAATTAATTGCGGCTTGAGGGTTTTCTTATAGGTATCAAGAATAAACGTATCGCTGTCTTTATTGGTATTATTTTTAGACAGTGCAATGTAGCGTCCATCGGGGCTAATTGCGCCCACATCTAGTCCTTGTGTGTTTTGATAAACGGGCGTGACTTTATAGGTTTTGCTATCTACACGATACAAGTCCATAAACTTGGCATCGCGTTGATTACTGGTAATAAAAAACTGACTGCCATCTTTAGTAAAGCCTGCAAAACTCGCGCGGGTTTCTTCCCCTGGAGTTAAATCTTTGATTGAACCATCAACTTCACGCACATAAACATGGTAGCGCTCATTACCGCCTGAGTCCTTGGTAAATAGTACACGCTCATCATTTGGGAAATAGCGAATAGGGTAGGTGCTGTCTTCAAAATTGGTTAGGCGCGTTTTGCTACCTGTTTTTATGTCAACTTCATACAAGCTGTAAATACCGCTTTCATCGCTACTAACTAGAACTTTATCGCCAGTCGGGGAAAAGCTACTGCCCATGATAGATGTTGTATCAAAAAAGGTTTTAGCGTTATAGGTTTTTACTTGTTGTTTTTGCTCAGTTGCCACAGGGGTAGAGGCTGAATTATTAGATTGACTGCAACCTGTTAATGCAATTGATACTGCACAGGTAATACAAGCAAATTTGAGGGCTTTTTTCATAGATACATTCCTTGGATTATAATTATAGACTTTTAGTGTTAACCGAACGTTTTTTAAACGCAAGTAATTAGCCTATTCGAACTGCAATAAAGTGTTACAAACCATGTAGCCCACGAAAATAGAAAACCAGTTATAATTCACTTTCAAAATCAGGGAGTATTTATGATATAAGTCATTGGGTTACATAAACAGTTTGCTGAAAACGTATTGTACAGTGGCTATAGTGTGCAGTTTTGTGCACCTAAAATATGCATTGAAGCGCCTAATGGCCAAGGTAAAACAACGTTGTTGTTGATGTTGGCAGAGCTCGAAACGCGCCAAAGTGGGCAGATTTTATTTTCTAAAAAAGCATTAACCGAACCGCATAAACAAGTTGCTATAGCCTCAGACTGTATTGCTTTACCTGACTTTCTTACGGCAAAGCAAATTATTAACTTGTCCGTGAATACGCTGGATTGTGATTGGCCAACGACAATAATAGATGGGTTTAATTTCAATGAATTTTTAAATACTCGTTTTGATGCGCTGTCGTCAGGTAATCAAAAGAAATGCCAGTTAATTTTAGCGCTTATGCGTGATGCACCTTATTTACTTCTAGACGAACCCAGCGCAGCACTTGATCAAGCCAGTATTCAGTATTTATTAGTACTGCTTGATGAATATCTAATAGATAAGCCAAATGGGAAAATAGTCATCACCTGCCATGAACCAGCGCCATTTATTGAGCGTGGCTTTGAGTGTATACCGTTATGATTGCAAACTTAAAACAATCAATCGGGCAATATCGCTCTTTTATGGATTATCGTTATCAGGCTTACAAAACTGAACTCACGCAATTATTGTTGCAACTTAAAAACTTTGGCTTGTTATTTCTAGTGGTACTTGGCTCTGCCATGCTTGGTATGATTTTACTGTTGTTTTTAGGGCTGGGAAAAATTATCGATAGCAGCGATGCACCGCAGTATGGTGCACAGATGGCTTGGCTGTATTTGCTGTTGCAAAGTGTCATGTTGAGCGCAATGAAATCTGCTATAAAAAACAGCGCTCAACGTGCCTTTCAACAAACATTGGTGAAGCGATATTGGCTTGGTTTTATGGGTATAAAGCTTTTACTTTTAAGCAATGGCTGGTTGATTGCGAGCCTCATTATCGCGATTGATCTTAGTGTGAGTCAGTGGCTTAGAGTGCCGCATTTCTGGTTGTTTTTACTATTGCAATTTGTGCTCGGCATTTTATGTTTATACAAGCCAATAGCGCTGGTTTATGGTTTTTTGTTATCCGCAGTTTGGGCAACGTTACCGCTTGATGTCAGTCCATTGCTTTATCATAGCGGCTTTGTTCTGTTGTTTGCGCTAAGTACCTTGATGGTCCCTTTTAATGCTACAGCTAAGCTAAAGTTGAATTCACTTACAGGCTTTTGGCTGTTATTTTTTATGCATAATAGCTGGGCTTTGATATGGCGAGGAGCTTTATTACTATGTGTATTTATGGCATCCAAGGTGTTGTTACAAGAGCGCGCTGATTTAGCTGCTATATTCAGTATTTTGTCACTTGCCTTTGTGGTGTTATTTAGTAGCTCACTACAATTTGATTGTCGTCACCTATATCAGCAGTACAGTGTGTTTTTTAACATGCAGAATAAGCAAACAGCATTCTTTGTTAGCTTATTTATTCCTAGCTTAATTGTATTATTACTCGCACTGGTTGGTTTTGTGGCTTTATTTAATCAAGCAAATTGCTTATTGCTAGTAATAGGGGTTGTTTGGTGTTTACTACAACAGGCCTTAGCGCAAAAAAAACCAGCGCATTATGCGCTGGTTTGGATGGTTATAACAGGTGTGTTGCTTAGCTTTTATTAGTAAAGTTAAGCAGCATCTGCCTTTTTAGCTTTAGCTTTGCTATTACGCGCTGCTTTGCCAGCAAGTAAATCTGCAGGGTCAAAGTCATCAACATTAATCACGTCTAGACGATCTTTTTCTACTGCAGCGAGCTTATCGGCTTCTGCTTGGCTTAAAATACCCGCTTCTAAACCCATTTGCGCCACTTTATCAAGCTGGAAGAATGGCAGCTTTACGCCTTTCTCTTTACATACACGCTCAAACAATGGCTCTACTTCTAGAACGTCTTTAAGCGTTTGCTCTTGACGGCCTACAAGGTTAAGCGGTTCGTTTGTAAGGTATACATAGCTTGCTAAACGATTACGTGTTTCGCTAGGAACTTGTAACAACTGCGCTAGTTTGTGCTCAAGTTTGTCGGTAGGTTTACGAACCGGACGACCAAACGGGAATAACAATACTTTTAAAACACCACGTAGTGGAGCCGACGGCATGTTATTGATTAAATCAGCAAGTGCACGCTGGCAGTGGTAAAGGTGATCCTGACAGCTCCATTGAACCAATGCAAAATCTTCTTTTTTACGGCCTTCGTCGTTGTAACGTTTTAGCGTTGCAGATACTAAGTAAAGGTAACTTAATAAGTCGCCTAAACGTGCTGAAATACGTTCTTTACGTTTAAGAGAACCACCAAATACCGCCATGCTAATGTCTGACATAAGTGCAAGTGATGCACTAAAGCGAGACGCAATACGGTAAAACTCTGCAGTTTCGTCTTTGTATGGCACGCTAGTAAAGCGAGCGCCAGTAAGCGCAAGCCACTTAGTACGTACAAGGTTAGACATGGTAAAGCCAATGTGACCCATTAGCGCTTTATCAAATACGTTAAGCGCTTCTTCGCGGTCTTCAATTTCACACGCACCTAGCTCGGTAAGTACAAATGGATGACAACGAATTGCACCTTGACCATAAATAATCATATTACGGGTCAAGATGTTTGCACCTTCAACGGTAATGGCAATAGGTGCACCTTGATAGCCACGACCCAAATAGTTATTTGGCCCAAGCATGATCCCTTTACCGCCTAGCACGTCCATTGCATGAATGGTTGAATCGCGCATTTGCTCGGTAAGGTGGTACTTAATAATCGCCGACACAACTGATGGCTTCTCGCCTAAATCAACCGCGCCCGTAGACATGCTTACTGCAGCGTCTGAGCTGTAAGCATAACCAGCAAGTTTAGCCATTGATTCTTCAACCCCTTCCATTTTACCAATAGGTAAGCGGAATTGACGACGAATACGGCTATAAGCACCGGTTGCTACTGCAATCATTTTAATGCCACCGGCTGAATTTGACGGCAACGTAATAGCACGACCAACCGATAAACATTCAACTAGCATGCGCCAGCCTTGACCAGCCATTTCTGGACCGCCAATAATGTAATCAAGTGGTACAAAAATATCTTTACCGCGAGTAGGGCCATTTTGGAACGGCACATTAAGCGGGAAGTGACGACGACCAATTTCTACCCCAGGGGTATCTGTTGGGATAAGTGCACAGGTAATACCTGGCTCTTTAACGTCGCTTAATAATCCATCAGGATCTTGTAACTTAAATGCTAGACCAAGTACCGTAGCTACAGGCGCAAGTGTTATGTAACGTTTGTTCCATGTAAGGCTTACACCAACTACTTCTTCGCCATTCCATTGCCCTTTACAAACTACACCGTAGTCTGGAATTGAGCTTGCATCAGAACCCGCCTCTGGCGAGGTAAGTGCAAAACATGGAATTTCTTGACCGCTTGCTAAACGCGGTAAGTAATGATTTTTTTGGTCTTCAGTACCATAGTGCTGTAATAGCTCACCTGGGCCTAACGAGTTAGGTACACCAACAATTGACGAAAGCAATGTTGATTTACTGGTTAGTTTTTGCAGTACACACGATTGTGCAAATGCAGAGAATTCTAAGCCGCCGTATTCCTTTTTAATGATCATGGCAAAGAACTTGTTATCTTTTAGATATTGCCATACATCCTGAGGTAAATCAGTCAGCTCATGCGTAGCTTCCCAATCATCAAGCATACTACATACAACTTCAACAGGGCCGTCGATAAATGCCTGCTCTTCAATAGTAAGTTTTGGAACTGGATACTGGTGAAGCTTTTTCCAATCTGGATTACCACAAAATAAATCCGCTTCCCACCACGTAGTACCCGCATCGATTGCTGACTTTTCGGTGTCAGACATACTCGGTGTTACTTTTTTAAAGATGGTGAAAATAGGTTTGATAATGTATTGCTGGCGAATACCAGTAACTGAAAGAGGCACTGCGATGATTAAAAAGATCACCCAGCTAATTAAACCAAAAGCACCAGCAAAGGTACCAATTAATAATGTTGCGGCAGAAACACCAAGTGCTGTGTTCCAACTCGCTCTGTGGTAAAGCGCAATGCTGAGCAGTGCGATTAAACCAAGTGTAAATATGAGTGTCATTGCTAATTCCTTAATAGAGGTCAGACCACCTCGTTTAGAGTAGCGCTAGTAACGCTAAGTTTCAAGTACATTACTTAGATTAAAGTGTAGTTATCGGTACGATTATTACAATGCGTTGTATGTTATACGAACAGTTTGGCTGTAATCGTTTATTTTGGCTTATCATAAAAAAATATAAGCATTAAAAAAATCAATTAATCTAGTAGTAATATAAGTTTAATTAAGTAAATATACTTATGATGATCAGTGTACGCTTATTAAAAATAGAACGATATTCTATGTTTAGCTTTTTAAAGGTTTATTTATTTTATGTGTGAATTACTTGGCATGTCAGCCAATGTGCCAACGGATATTTGTTTTAGTTTTTCAGGGTTGTTGGAGCGTGGTGGAAATACTGGCCCGCATAAAGACGGCTGGGGTATTACTTTTTATGAAGGTAAAGGCTGCAGAACCTTTAAAGATCCAGAGCCAAGTTACCAGTCAGAAATAGCAAAGCTGGTAAAAGCGTACCCAATTAAAAGCGTATCGGTTATTAGTCATATTCGCCAAGGGAATCGTGGTCGGGTGTGTCTTGAAAACACTCATCCGTTTACCCGAGAGTTGTGGGGGCGCGAAATAACCTATGCACACAATGGGCAGCTTTCAAATTATCACGATTTAAAACCAGAGTATTATCGACCTGTGGGAAACACCGACAGTGAACTCGCTTTTTGTTGGTTACTTGACAAAATTCGCGAAAAATACCCAAAGCGTCCAAGTAATATGGCGTCGGTTTTTAGATATGCCGCCAAGCTTTCGCATACACTGCGTGAAAAGGGCGTATTTAATATGTTATTGACCGATGGTGTATTTGTTTTAGCGTATTGTACTAATAACTTACACTATATAACGCGCCGTGCGCCATTTGGTAAAGCTACATTGATTGATGCGGACATGGTGGTCGACTTTCAACAAGAAACCACGCCAAACGATGTAGTGACGGTTATAGCCACAAGGCCTTTGACGAATGATGAGCGCTGGCAAAAAATGCAGCCAGGAGAGTTTGCGTTATTTAAAATGGGTGAATTAATGTAGCTTGGTAGAGTAAAACGAAACCCAGCTTAAAGTTTTAAATTTAAGTATTAAAATGAAAAGCCCAAGTTATGGTCGTCACACTTGGGCCTTTCACCTTGTAAGCAATTTACTCTGGTGATAGTTCGTTTTTCACTTCTGCAGGTAAAGCAGGTGGGTTGATCACGGTAAACGATTTCATTTGCACTTCAAACTGCTCCACACCTTTTTCACCCTTCCACATGCGCACTAGCATGTAATCCATTTCTGGGGCAAACCAGGCTAAAGCTTGGCGTTTATCGTTATCGTATAAGCGTTTAACTTTCACTGCTTCTACATTACCTATAGGCAGAGAAATCATTTCGGTTTCTACCACTTCAAAGTCGTAGTCACGGCAATTACCTTTTTTATCAACCAACGGAAACGAGAAGTTGGTTTTGCCTTTTTTAAGACCTTCACGAACTTGTACTTGATAAGAAATACCATCTTGGAAGTTATCATGCCATTGGCATTTTAACGGGTAATCGCTGGTGTTACTGGTAACAGTTTTGGTTAGACGGTCAAAGTTAATTTCATACTTTTTGTCAGGCCCAGTGCCTGTGCGGATCATCGTGTAATCAATAGGCTCTACTTTATCATTCATAAAGCTAAAGGTTGATGACTCTTGACGTGAGTCAGAGAAAATCATCCATTCAATATCGCTGTGGTAAGTGACTTGGTAGTTATTATTATCGAGTTTTTTTAGTTCACGCTCGGCTTTGCCATGATTAGTGCCTTTGCGCAAAATATCATAACTAGCTTGGTACTGGGTTAACTCGCCTGCAATCAGGCTGGTAGGAAGTAATAAAGTGCCCGCACATAGTAGCCAAGCACTTAATTTTTTATTTTGGGTAGTGCGCGCCGTGTGCAGGAAGTTGTTTTTCGTCAAGAACTGCATAATCTGCTTCCATCGTAAGTCGTTGTTCACTGAACCACTTGACCACCAAAGGATAAATTATGTGCTCTTGCGCATGCACACGTTTAGCGAGCGTGTCTGCTGTATCGTTTGCTAATACAGGCACTTTAGCTTGAAGAATAACGGGTCCGCCATCTAATTCTTCAGTTACAAAGTGAACACTAACGCCGTGAACGTCGTCTTTTGCATCAATTGCTCTTTGGTGGGTATTCAGCCCCTGGTACTTAGGCAACAAAGATGGATGAATGTTCAACATTTTTCCAACATATTTTTGCACTAAGCTAGGAGTTAGAATACGCATAAACCCAGCTAATACAACTAGATTTGGTTCAAAAGAGTCAATTATATGCATTAACTGGGCATCGTAAGCTTCGCGTGAGTCAAACTCTTTATGACTCAGTACTTGCGTAGCAATGCCTACACTTTTTGCACGCTCTAACCCATATGCGTCTGCTTTATTACTAATAACAGCCGCAATATGAGCGTTTATCTCGCCGCTTTCACAGGCATCAATAATGGCTTGTAAATTTGAGCCACTGCCTGAGATTAAAACTACTAGACGAGTGGGTGCCATTACGCAGCACCACCTACAATTTCAACTTGCTCTTCGCCCGCAACCGCATCTTGAATTTCACCAAGGTGCCATGCGTTTTCGCCAAGATCTTTTAAAATGTTTATGCTGTTATCAAGTTGATCTGCAGGTACAACTAACACCATACCTACGCCACAGTTGAATGTGCGGTACATTTCGTGAGTGGTAATATTGCCATTTTCTTGCAACCAACTAAATACAGTAGGCCACTGCCAGCTATCACCTTTAACAACCGCTTTAGCAGATTCAGGTAATACACGAGGGATATTTTCCCAAAAACCGCCACCAGTAATATGCGAAAGCGCATGCACATCTACTTGCTTAAACAACTCAAGTAATGGCTTAACGTAAATGCGTGTTGGTTCTAAAAGGTGCTCACCTAAGGTTTTGCCATCAATCACTTGGTTAGTATCAGCGTTAGAGACTTCTAATACTTTACGAATTAGTGAGAAACCGTTTGAGTGTGGACCACTAGAAGCAAGCGCAATTAGCTGATCGCCTGCGGCTACTTTAGTGCCATCAATAATTTTTGATTTTTCTACCACACCGGTACAAAAGCCTGCCATGTCGTAGTCTTCACCATCATACATACCTGGCATTTCAGCTGTTTCGCCACCAATTAGGGCACAACCTGAAATTTCACAACCTTTACCAATACCGGTTACTACGTCGGCTGCTGTGTCTACATCTAGTTTACCCGTTGCATAGTAATCTAGAAAAAACAGGGGTTCAGCGCCTTGTACTATTAAATCATTTACACACATCGCAACTAAGTCGATACCTACGGTATCGTGCTTTTTAAGGTCAATTGCTAAACGTAACTTAGTGCCAACACCGTCAGTGCCTGCTACAAGTACAGGTTGCTTATAACCTTCAGGAATTTCGCAAAGTGCGCCAAAACCACCAATTCCGCCCATCACTTCAGGACGACGAGTTTTTTTAACTACGCCTTTAATACGCTCAACAAGTGCATTACCAGCGTCGATATCTACGCCCGCGTCTTTATAGCTTAGAGACTGTTTTTGTTCGCTCACAGGTTTTCCTCAAAATAGTTGTTTTGATGCTTACTTAGAAACGCGCGTATTTTACAACAATTGCAGGAGCGCGGCTAGTTGAAATCTATATTTGATTTTAAAGACAAGGACACTTGTCCGCTAATTGTTGCATTAGTAAACAAAAAAAGCGCCCAATGGCGCTTTTTAACATGAAAATAAAAATTAATACTACAAATTAGGCTTTTGCTGTAAGTATCGCTCTAAGTGGAGCAGGGTAGCCTTCAATGGTTTTACTGGTGTCAGTAGGGTCTAAAAAGTCAACTAAAGATTCGTTTTCCATCCAGTCAGTTTTACGCTGCTCGTCGAGCGTTGTAATAGCACAATCTTTAATTTGCACATCTTTAAAGCCAACACGTTCCATCCACAATTTTAATGCCGCAGTGCTTGGAATAAACCATACATTACGCATTTTTGCGTAGCGGTCGGTCGGTACTAAAACGGTGTTTTCATCGCCTTCAATAACTAAAGTTTCAAGTACTAGCTCACCACCAGGGCGAAGCTGTGCCTTTAATTGCGCTAAAAAGTCGATAGGTGAGCGACGGTGATAAAGTACTCCCATCGAAAATACCGTATCAAATGCTTTAAGCTCTGGCAGGGCTTCTACACCTAATGGTAATAAATGCACGTTTTCATCAGGGTTGAAGTGTTTAATTGCCTGAAACTGGCACAAAAATAAGTCAGATGGGTCAATACCCACCACAAACTGTGCACCTTCACCGCGCATACGCCATAAGTGATATCCCGAGCCACAACCAATATCTAATACAGTACGGCCTTTTAATGGCTCAATATGCGGTAGGAGTCGATCCCATTTCCAGTCACTGCGCCATTCTGTATTAATATCGATACCGTGCACATTAAATGGACCTTTTCGCCAAGGCATCATGCGTTTTAATAAATGCGTGGTTTGCTTTTTTTCGCCTTCAGTCATTTCGCCAGGCGCGCCTATTGCTACTTTGCTGACAATATCAACTTGGTTTGTTGATACCTCAGGTAAGTTTTTTAGTACTTTTTGCCATTGAGGCAAATCGCCATGGCTGGCCTCTTGTTGCCAATGCTTTAATTGCGCAGGCAAGGTTTCTAGCCAGTGGCTAAGTGGGCTTTGTGCAATAGCAGCGTAAAATTGGTTAAACCATGCAGACATGTGTCACTCTCTAAATTATTTAATTGCTACCATTGAGCAAAAATTAAAACATTGATACCACACTTGCGTTTGGCTAAAACCAATGTCGCTTAAACGTTGTGTATGTGTGCTAAGTGTATCGGGGCGCATTACGTTTTCAATGGCGGTACGCTTTTGGCTTATTTCTAGCTCAGAGTAGCCATTATGACGTTTAAAGTCGTGGTGCAAGTCAATCAGTAAGTTATCACATTGCTCGTTTTCGGCTTTAATTTTTTCACTTAATAGCAAAACGCCACCGGGCTTTAAATTAGCGTATATTTTTTCAAGTACCGCTTTGCGCTGCGCAGGTGGAATAAACTGCAGAGTAAAATTCATCGCTACTACTGAGGCATTTTGAATATCAAGCTCGTTAATATCACCTAATGTAACCGTTACAGGAACATCAGATCTGAACCCTTGTAAATGGACCTTACAACGCTCCACCATGGCTTGTGAGTTATCTACAGCAATAATATGACAGCTATCAGTTTGAATATTACGGCGCATACTTAGGGTAACCGCCCCTAACGAGCAGCCTAGGTCATACAAATTTGAATTTGGCTGAGCATACTCACCAGCTAATTTTCCCATGGTACTTACTATGGTGGCGTAACCGGGTACCGAGCGTTGGATCATGTCGGGAAATACTTCAACCACGTTTTGATCAAAACTAAAGTCTTTTACTTGTTGCTCAGAGGCATAAATACTGTCTTTTATACTCACGAAGGCAGTCTCTTTGAAAATAATAGTGCTATTTTAACATTTTATGCTGGATAGTCAGTGATAAATTCAGTAGCTTGACTAGAATTATGAAGAATAAGTATAAAAGAGATTATTAAATGAGCAAAAGTAAGGTTATTAGTACCGACGATATATTAGCAACATTATGCCACTCAGTAACGGGTGTACTTTCATCAGCCAGCGGCAACGAGATCAGCTATTCAGCCATGGTGCAAAAAATTACCCGCACATGTATGCGACCAGACATAGGTTGTTTTGTTTTATTTGACGGGGGCTTTACCGGCTTAGTTGTTACCAACTTTACGGCGCAAGCGGCGATGGAAATTTATGGCGATTACATGCGCAATATGGGCATGCCAGAAGACGAAATCGCACATAGTCACTTATCTGATGACGTTTCAAACGTGATGGGTGAGTTGATGAACCAAATAGTGGGCGACTTCACGTCAAAAGTGCGTGAACAGCTGCATACCTCTATTACCCAAAACCAGCCAAAAATGATGGCTATTAATAAGCAAGTGCAAATATCGGTTGATACCACTATGGATCGCCCGCAAGCTCGCCGTGTAACGTTTACGACTCGCAATCAAAATATCTTCTATTTAGAATTAGCGATGGATAAAACAGAGTTTATTAAACTTCACGATTTTGACATTGTAGAAGCTGTAGACCCAGACGACATTATCGCAAACGAAGCCAAGCAAAAAGCGGATAAAGAAAAAGCAAAACAGCCAAAGCAAGATGATAGCGACGACGACTTTATGGCCGAATTAGGGCTTTAACGTTTTTACGTAGGCTGGGTTGAGTGAAACGAAACCCAACGAGCTTTTGAGCCGTCAGTGTGTAGCTATCAGTAAATTATAAAAACGCGATTTCGTATCGCGTTTTTTGATTTAAAACAAATATCTAATTGTGAAAGTCACATTTATCTCTAAAAAGGTCTGTTCTACTGTTAGAATGAAACTTCTCTAAATGTTCAGCTCTCTTTAACATATCATCAAAATACTTTTCAGTAGATAAATTATGCCTAGGCGAAGCACAATAGCTACCTTGAAGTTGCAAAAGAAACTTTATTGAGTCCTCTAAAACAATCGAACTTTCAACATTTTCGATATAGTTTCTATAAGTCTCTTCCATCTCTTTTTTTTGTATTTTTGATACTTCAAGCATTTCTTTAAGTTTATCTGCATTTAAAGAAGCGAATTTAGGAAAAGAGGTTTCTAATTTCATACAAACTATATTATGTTGATCATATGTATCAGTGAGGTTATCCATCGCTTTTTCAAACAAAGCCCTAATATTCATTTTCACTTCTGCTAACTTCATTCTTTCTTCATGTACTCTTGATGCTTTTGCATTGGAAAGCATTTTAAAACTTAGATAAACAGCGAATGTACTGATAATTAAAAAAGTATTGGTTGAATCTTTAATATAAATTCTAAAAAGTAGCCAACTTGCCTTAAAACCATTTTAATTCCTTTTTAAAAGTAAAATATTGATAGAGCTTAAGTCACCTATAAACTCTAATAGGTTTAAAGTAGAAATAAATACATACCTAATCATAAAGATTCTCACCCATCGCAATAGCCACACAAAAAATCCGTAAATCCAGCTCTAGCTGATGGTACTGCGGCTCCATATGGCAGCATAATTTATAAAAGCCTTTGTTATGGTCTTTTTCTTTAAAATGCGCGAGTTCGTGCACCACTAATGCTTTTAATAATGGCTCTGGCGCGCGCAGTAAATCGCTGTTTATTGCTAAATCGTGCTTGCGGGTTTTACCTTGCATACGGTACGTGTGGGTACCGAGCGCATTGGTAACCATATCACCTTGTTTTTTAAACGCAGCGCGGCCAAATGGCGGGGCGTTTTTTAAATACTGCTTTTTAAGCTCAGTAGCATAGCTATACAGTAACTTGTCACTGGTAATACGATGCGCCTGCGGGTACTTTTTAAGTAAATACTCACTTACCTTCCCTGCTTTTATTAGTCCTAATACTTGCTCAACGATATTGGCAGGGTAGCCGGTAAAGTAACGTGCGTATTCACTCATTATTGTCTCTGTATTTTGAATTTATTTTTAAAAAAGTACTTGCTGGTGGGCTTCTTTTTCGCCACTAAATGGATTGAGTACGTTGTGATTATACCCCAAATCTTGGCAAAACTGGCGAGCCAGCAGCGGCGCTTCGCGGTTATCAGCGGTATGAAAAAACACATAGGGGCTTTTGCCCTCATCGAGCCACTGGGTTACTTTGCTAAGCCAAGGTTGATAAAAGGTCTTATAATCGTTTTCTAAATCAGCAATAACAAAGCGCGCCATAGGCTGCGAGCCCGTTGCAATAGCGTGCACTGGTAAATGCGGCTTTTTCTGTTGTGCGTCTATTAGCGCTTCGGTGGTTGGCTTTACCGCAAAGAGCGCCCGAGTATCCATAGCAATGCGATTTATATTGTGTGCCATTAAAAGCTGATTAAGTGCGATTTCGGCCTCACCTTTTTTGAAAAAATCAGGGTGGCGTACCTCAACCCCATAGTTTAGCTCTTTAGGAAGTAACTCAATAAAAGCGGCAAGCTTAGCTAAATGTTGTGGCGCGAACGCTTTAGGTAATTGCAGCATTATTTGCCCTGTTTTTTCAAATAGAGGGCCGAATAAATTAAGCCAATTAGTTAGCTCATGTTGCACGTTAGTAAGTTGGAGTTCGTGACTAAAGCGCCGATGAAATTTAAAGGTAAATTTAAACTCATCAGGTACACTGGCAGCCCATCGTAATACAGTGTCAGGTGAGGGGTCGGCGTAAAAGCTAGTATTACCTTCTACCGAATTAAAATGCTGCGCATATTCGCTAAGCATATCGGCATTTTTACACTGGCGTGAAAATAAATTTCCTTTCCATGCGTTGCTCGACCACTGCGGGCATCCAATATAAAGCATACAAACAAAAGCCTTGTTATAAAGTGCTTGTAGTGTAACAAATAACAAAACGGTGCGCTGTAAATTCAACCCCGAAAGGTAAACACGCCCTAGCATCTTCAACCGACTTGGGTATAATGCAGGGCTTAATTTGATTATTTTGAATTGCTAGCGGTTTTATTTTCATTTTGGTGTTTATAAAAACTTTTAAAACAACGGTGTTTAACCGCTATATGCCTTTTATCTGACAGGAAAACTATGCGCTCTATATACTGCGGACAGCTAAATAAAACTCACGTAGATCAGGAAGTTGAACTATGTGGCTGGATCAACAAACGACGTGACCTTGGCGGACTTATCTTTGTCGATTTACGTGATAGAGAAGGTTTAGTACAAGTTGTATTCGATCCGGAAGTTGAAGGATTAATGGAAACAGCTAACAAACTTCGTCAAGAATTTTGTGTTCAGTTAAAAGGGATTGTACGCGCTCGCCCAGACAGCCAAGTAAATAAAGACATGGCAACCGGCGAAGTAGAAATTTTAGGCACGGGTTTAACTATTATTAACCGCTCTGAGCCTATGCCACTTGATTTTAACCAAGTGAACTCAGAAGAGCGTCGATTAAAATACCGTTACTTAGATTTACGTCGTTTAGAAATGAGCGACCGCATTAAATTACGTGCTAAAGCAAGCAGCTTTGTACGTCGCTTTTTAGATGAAAATGGCTTTTTAGATATCGAAACGCCAGTGCTAACTAAAGCAACGCCTGAAGGTGCTCGCGATTACTTAGTACCGAGTCGTGTTCATAAAGGTAGCTTTTACGCATTACCACAGTCACCACAGTTGTTTAAGCAATTGTTGATGATGTCGGGTTTTGACCGTTACTACCAAATTGTTAAATGTTTCCGTGATGAAGACTTACGTGCTGACCGTCAACCTGAGTTTACTCAAATAGATTTAGAAACCTCGTTCATGAGCTCTGATCAAGTACGTGGCATGACAGAGAAAATGATCCGTGAAATGTGGCAGTCATTACTAAATGTTGATTTAGGTGATTTCCCAATTATGCCTTACTCTGAGGTAATGAGCCTATATGGTTCTGATAAGCCAGACTTACGTAACCCAATGAAGCTTATTGATGTAGCCGATTTAGTAAAAGACGTAGAATTTAAAGTATTCTCAGGCCCAGCAAACGATGAAAAAGGCCGTGTTGCAGTACTAACGGTACCAGGTGGCGCATCACTTTCTCGTAAGCAACTAGATGATTACACTAAGTTTATCGGTATTTACGGTGCTAAAGGTTTAGCATGGATGAAAGTAAATGACCGCGATGCAGGCGTTGAGGGCGTGCAATCGCCAATCGCTAAATTCTTAAATGAAGACGTGATCACGCAGTTACTTGAACGTACTAATGCACAAACAGGCGATATCATTTTATTTGGTGCGGATAAACGCAACACCGTAAATGAAGCCATGGGCGCACTTCGTTTAAAAATTGGTATTGATTTAGAAATCACTAATTTAGATAGCTGGGCACCACTTTGGGTTGTTGACTTCCCAATGTTTGAAGAAGATGACGAAGGCACACTACACGCTGTACACCATCCATTTACTGCACCAAAAGATATTAGTGCCAGTGAGCTTGAAGCAAACCCAGCAGCGGCTATTTCAGATGCTTACGATATGGTATTAAACGGCTACGAAGTGGGCGGTGGCTCGGTACGTATTCACAATGCAGATATGCAAGAAGCGGCATTTAGAATTTTAGGTATTGAAGCGCAAGAGCAGCAAGATAAATTTGGTTTCTTACTTGATGCACTTAAATACGGCACACCACCGCATGCAGGTTTAGCGTTCGGTTTAGACCGTTTAGTTATGTTGCTATGTGGTACTGATAACATTCGTGACGTTATTGCTTTCCCTAAAACCACACAAGCATCGTGTTTATTAACCGATGCGCCTAGCAAAGCAAACAGCGATTCGCTGACAGAGCTTGCTATTAGTGTAGTTGAGAAAGAATTACCAAGCGCAGAATAAAGCTAGTTAAACCATAGTCTTTAGTTAGATCAAAACCCCTTAGGCTAAATACCTAAGGGGTTTTTTGTTTGGCATAACCCAATTTAGGTGCTTTATATTTATGAGTGAGCTATTTAAAGATAGTCATTATTTCGATCAGCCATTTTTAAACTTTACAGCAAATGCAAAGCGCTTTAGCGATATTGAGTTTGAACAATGTCAGTTTATTGATTGCGATTTTAGTCACAGCCAGTTTAATGCCTGTCGGTTTATAGAGTGTGAGTTTATTAACTGTAATTTGACTGAGCTTAATTGGAATTACAGCTCACTAGAAGAGGTGAGCTTTGCAAATTGTAAACTCAATAGCATAATGTGGGGACAAGTAAATTGGCCGCAATTAGCGCTAACGTCACCGGTGAGTTTTAAACAGTGTGAGCTGAGCCATAGTTCGTTTTTTGAATTACAGTTAAAAGCCTTAACAATGACGAACTGTTTTGCCAAAGATGTTGATTTTAGGCACGCTAACTTAGCTCAAAGCAACTTCTCGGATACTGACTTTAGAGACAGCCTGTTTCATCAAACTAATTTGAGAAAAGCAAACTTTGTTAGCGCAACGCAATTTAATATTGATATAACAAGCAATGATGTGAGTAATGCAAAGTTTGAACGGCTTGAAGCGTTAAATTTATTAGCTGGACTTGATATCGAGCTGGTTGATTAGCCGCAAGAGCTTACGGCTAATCCGTTATTATATTTGCTATTAGCAAGCAGGGCCATTTTTGTTGCGCGCGCTAGCAAGTGCACGGGCTATGCTCAATAGCTCTGGCGAAATATCATCAGCGCCACCTTTAATCAGTTTGGTTACATCACCAGATGAATATAAGCTATCACGCGGCGATTTAATTCCCAGCTCTCTCACAAAATCTTTGGTTTTACCTGTACTGCCGGTTTCAATGAACTTAAAAATAATCCGTTCATTGTTACTTTTCGGCTCGGCTTGTAACACTTTAATTTCTTCTTGGTAGGCTTCAATTCTGCTTTGGAGAATGTCGATGCGTTGTTCAATGCTGCTATATGATTTCATGAATGGATTCTTTTGCGATAATAGTAAAACAATAATCGCTATTATCGCACAAATTAGCAAAGGCGCGCGCTAACCTTTATAATAAAAATTAATGTTAGTTAAAAATGTATATGTAATACAAGGGAATGCATGTTAAAAATTATAAAAAAGCGCTTAATGTTAAGTGCACTGACTTTAAGTTCTACGCTATTTGCATCATCAAGTTATGCCCAAGACGATGCAATCATTGATGAAAGTCGTAATCGCTCTATACCTGTAAATATTACCCTACCAGCTAACCACCTTAAGTGCAGCGCGCAATTAAAATGCCCAGTGGTATTTGTAAATGCAGGGTATGGCATTAGCCACGATGAATACACCTTTGCGAGTAAGTTATTTAATGCGCAAGGCTATTTAAGCATTGCGGTAGCACATGAACTTAAAAGTGACCCTGCACTTAATCGTGCGCAGCCATACCTAACTACTCGTATGGAAAATTGGCACCGGGGTGTTGTAACCCTCAAATTTTTAGTCAACGAGCTAAGTGTTAAATACCCTGAGTATGATTTTACAAAACTCACTTTATTTGGTCACTCAAATGGTGGAGATATTTCAGCCTTGTATGCAGCTATTTATCCAAGTGAAGTAAGCCAATTAATTACGCTCGATCACCGCCGCATGTTATTGCCACGCAATAAAAACACACGCGTGCTCACACTGCGCGGTAGTGATTATCCAGCCGATGCAAACGTGCTTTTAACCGACCAAGAGTTAACCGTTTATCCTGTTACGCAAACGTTGATAGAAATATCACGTCACAACGATATGTACGATGGCGGGCCTAAATGGCTGGTGGATAGAATGAGTAAAGAGGTAGCGGCGTTTTTAGAAAATTAAACGATACAGTCAGTTTTTAAATTAAAATCCTAAATATAGCGCAGGGCTTACTGCGCTATTTTTGTTTTAGTTACCCCACTAATTCACTAACCACCAAAGGGCTGTTATGTAGCGTTTTATGCACAGGGCATTTGTCGGCTATTTCGAGTAATCGATTTCGCTGAGCGTCAGTTAAATCACCTATCAGGGTGATTTTTCGGGTGATGGCCTCTAGATTGCCGGTTTTTTCACAATCATCACAATCTTGGTTGTAATTGCGGGTATGGTTGAGCTCTACTTTTATGTGCTCTAGCGGCAACTCTTTGCGACTTGCATACATGCGAAGTGTCATTGCAGTACAAGCTCCAAGCCCAGCGAGTAAATGATCATAAGGGTCTGGGCCTAAGTTTTTACCACCAACATCAGTAGGCTCATCAGCAAGCCATGTATGGTTTTTAGTACTCACGTGCTGAGTGAATTTATGATCTTTTTCTTCAACTAATACACTGCCGTTAGTTAATTTTGCACTATAGGGTGTTTTATCGTATTCAACATAGTGATTAGCCCACGTAGCAATAACATCAGCTGCGTAGTTAGCGTCTTCTTTATTGCTGAGTAAGTGATCGGCATTATCTAAACTTATAAAGCTTTTTGGATGCTTAGCAGCGGCGTAATTTTTTCGGCTTCACTAATATTCACGGTGGCATCAATAGGAGAGTGCATAACTAACAAAGCACGCTTAAGCTTACTTATATGGCTGTTATCGTATTTAGCGATGTCATCTATAAATTGTTTTTTAATCGTAAATTCTCGCCCGGCTAAACACACTTTTGCTTCACCCAATTGGTTTATTTCATCTAAATGAGCAGCAAAGTTATGAGTAACATGCTGGGCATCTGATGGCGCACCTATAGTCGTAATGGCCGATACTTCGGGTATGTGCTCAGCACCGCAGCACCACCTAAACTGTGGCCTATCAATAACTGAGGTGCTTTAAAGTGTGTTCTTAAGTGATTGGCTGCAGCCACTAAGTCTTGAATGTTTGATGAAAAGTTACTGTTGGCAAAGTCACCATCGCTATTACCAAGCCCAGTAAAATCAAAGCGTAATACAGCAATGCCTTGCTGAGTGAGCGCGCGACTTATTCGTGTTGCAGCCGCTACATCTTTAGAGCAGGTAAAACAGTGAGCAAATAAGGCATAAAATTTCACTTCACCAGAGGGGTGTTCAAGTTGTCCAGCGAGTTCTAATTCACCGCTTTTAAAAGAAACTTTTTGTCGCATGTAGAGGCCTTAGAAAGTTGATATAGTGTGTAACGCTGATAAGGAAGAGATTGGTACGATGGGGTGAAAATTCAATACAAGCGTTATTTTGATCTTGATCAAGGCTGAGAAGGCTTGCTTACTGAGTGCGGACATATGTCCTTATAATTTCAAGGGGGTTTGTCTATCCTCGCACAGCATAAAAATGCAGCCTTTATTACTTGAATTAAGTAGTTAAGCTATATTTGAATGTAATACTAATTTCGTGTAGACCTGTGGCTTAAGCGAATTAGTAAATGGCTTCTAACAACCTACTTACTGGAATGTACCATGCAATTACCTACAGTTGATTATAAAGCGGACGATGCGGCTGCGCAATTTGTTGAATCGTTGAGAAATACTGGTTTTGGCGTATTAAAAAACCATCCTATTCCGCAATCTTTAGTTGAGTCTATTTATGAAAATTGGCAAGACTTTTTTAACTCAGAGCAAAAGCATGAGTTTTTATTTTCAAAAGAAACGCAAGATGGTTATTTTCCACCGTCGGTATCAGAAGTAGCTAAAGGCCATACGGTAAAAGACATTAAAGAGTACTTTCATGTTTACCCTAAAGGCCGTGTTCCTGCACAATTAGAAGCTGATGTGCGTGAGTACTACCGTTTAGCTAATGAATTTGCGGCAACATTATTAAGCTGGGTTCAGGCTGAAGCGCCTGAAGAAGTGCGTGCTAAGTTCTCTATCGATTTAAAAGATATGATTGCCCAATCTGAGCAAACGTTGTTACGTATTTTACATTACCCGCCAATGACAGGTGATGAAGAGCCTGGTGCTATTCGTGCTGCTGCGCACGGTGATATTAACTTATTAACCGTATTACCGGCGTCAAATGAGCCAGGCTTACAAGTACAAAAAACCGATGGCGGTTGGTTAGACGTGCCATGTGATTTTGGTAGTTTAATTATTAATATTGGTGACATGCTACAAGAAGCATCGGGTGGCTACTTCCCATCAACGATTCACCGTGTAATTAATCCATCGGGTAAAGCAACAACCAAATCACGTATTTCATTACCATTATTTTTACACCCTCGTCCAGATGTGGTGTTATCTGATCGCTACACAGCAGATAGCTACTTACAAGAGCGTTTACGTGAGTTAGGTGTAAAATAATCTTTTAGCATTTGTAATGCCAGGTAAATAAAAAGCGGCTGTTTAGCCGCTTTTTTAGTATTTGTGTTTATTGATTTGGCACAAAGTAAATAATGGCATGCATTCTGAGCCACTAAAGGTATAATGCGCGCAACTGGCCACTTTGGCCTAATTTGAAATAGAGAGTTTATATGAGTTTTGATGGTTTAGGTTTATCACAGTCTTTAGTTAATGCGGTTTTAGAAAAGGGCTATGAAACGCCAACGCCTATTCAGGCTCAAGCTATTCCAGCAATTATTGCACGTCGCGATGTAATGGCCGCAGCGCAAACCGGTACCGGTAAAACCGCTGGTTTTACTTTGCCGCTTATTGAGCGTTTATCGTCGGGTACTAAAGCAAAAAGTAATCATGTTCGTGCGCTTATTTTAACGCCAACCCGTGAGCTTGCGTTGCAAGTAAGTGAAAATGTTGAAGAATATGCTAAGCATTCAAACGTGAGTTCGTTTGTTGTTTACGGTGGTGTTAAAATTAACCCACAAATGCAGCGCCTGCGCAAAGGGGTTGATATTTTAGTGGCGACACCAGGGCGTTTAATTGATTTACACAATCAAAACGCGGTTAAATTTGATAGCGTTGAAGTGCTGGTTTTAGATGAAGCTGACCGTATGTTAGACATGGGCTTTATCCATGATATTAAACGCCTAATTGCAAAAATGCCTGAAAAGCGTCAAAACTTAATGTTCTCAGCCACGTTTTCGGATGATATTCGCGCGCTGGCAAAAGGGTTAATTAACGACCCCGTTGAAATTTCTGTTGCGGCTAAAAACACCACCGCAAAAAGTGTCACGCAAAGCGTATACGCAGTAGACAAAGCACGTAAAACGGCCCTATTAAGCCATTTAATTCGTAGCAACGATTGGCAACAAGTACTGGTATTTAGTCGTACTAAACACGGTGCTAATCGTTTAGTTAAGCAACTTGAACGCGATGATATTGTTGGTGCGGCAATCCATGGCAATAAATCTCAGGGCGCGCGTGTTAAAGCACTAGAGGGCTTTAAAAGTGGTGAAGTGCGCGTATTAGTGGCAACCGATATTGTTGCACGTGGTTTAGACATTGTTGAATTACCGCATGTTGTAAACTACGACTTACCTAATGTATATGAAGATTATGTTCACCGTATTGGCCGAACTGGTCGTGCGGGAGCATCAGGGCATGCTATTTCGTTTGTAACGGTTGACGATGCAGTAGATTTATACGGCATTGAGCGCTTTATTGGCGAGCTAATTCCACGTGCTGAAGAAGAAGGTTTTGAACCGGCTAACCCTGTTGCTGAGCGCGCACTCGATGCACGCCCGTTACCGGCTAAAAAGCCAAAGAAAAAACAACCATTCAATAAGCCTAAATCAGATAGCAGCAAGCCTAATAGCAAAAAGCCTAACAATGGTGGCAATGGTACAGGCCCTCGTCGTGGTGGCTCTAAAAAGCCTGCAGCAAAAACAGACGAGAATGCACAAAATCCTTGGGCAAAGCGTCAATCGGTAGGTGGGAATGGCCAGCGCCGTCGTCGTCCAGCAAATAACGACTAATTAGGTTTAGTTCGTTTTAATAAAAAACGCGCTTACTTTTACTGGTAGCGCGTTTTTAATGCCTATTTTAAAGCTTTACTAACCGATTAAATAATTAACTGCTAATCCTACAAATAAAGTAACACTAACGCTCAGTAACGTTCCTAGCATCACATATTCAGTGAGTTGTTTATCTTTGCTGGCACTTAAGTCGCCAAATCTAAACACGGATTTGGCGGCAATTAAAAACCCAAGCCCTGCAAACTGATCTAATAAAATAAATGTCAGCATAAGTACTCTTTCAAGCATACCAATACTTTGTCCTGCTAAGGGGAGGCTACCATCACTAGAAAAGTGATTAGTTAAACGCTCTAACATCATTCTTATAAATACCGCACTGGGACTTAAAATAATAAGGTAACCAGCTATAACCCACAGCACTTTATCGTTGCACAATAACGCCATCACATTGTCAGCAAATTGCTGATCGTCAGTTAGCCAAATACTTATCGCAATAATGACAGTGATATGTGCAATTTGGTCTAATAAAAAAGGCACTACGCCTTTATTTGAATACGATTTCGCAATATCAATAAAGTAGTGACTGATCATAATAATGCCGGTCGCCAGTAATACGCTGCTTAGTTGTTGCCAGCCAAAACTATATTCCCAAAGTGCCACAACGACTGCACTGGTAATTCCGTGAACCAATACATGGTAGTAAAGTTTTTTTGCTTTAAAATGACGGGTGTTTCTGTCGTTTACCCAACTCATGGGTTGCCAATAAAAATCAGCGAGTAAGTGGCCAATAATCAGTGCAACGAGTAATAGTGAAAATTCCATTAGTCATGTCCTTGCTGTATGCTTCTAAGCTGTTGTTGTGCATGTGAAATAAATCGTTCTATCAGCTGATAGTTAGCAAGATTAAGCAGCTTAGTAACGTTTTCGCGGCTAGTGTTGAGCTCTTTAGCTAAAGCTGCATGGTTGTTATTAGTATGGGTTAAATATACATACAAAGCATTTGCTTGTTTTTGGGTTATTTTACACAGTAATACATCGACAAACGCTAGGTTTAGCTTAAAGCTCTCATCAACCGATTGATCTGCAATAGCAAATGTAAAACGCTGGTTTGTCATTTTATCTAGCTCATGACCAGAGAGAGTAAACGCAGAGCCTGTAGCAGTTTTTATACTCGTACTAGGGTTATCTATGTGCCCCAACGCCATGCTTTGGCGCAATTCATAGCCGGCAGATTTTAACTGTAGATAAATAAGAATAGCGGTGGTAACTAACTGTTCACTTTTATCGAGTTGCAGTTGAAATGCATCCCCACGGTAAATATCCCAAGATGTTGTTTTATTGCAATTTGCACGTAAACTTTGCTCTAGCTGGTAAAGCATGGCATCGTATTGTTGTTTAGGTATTTTTTGCGATTTAATAATATCGCCGCTGATCACACCAATCATAAAAATCCAGATAGATTATTTATATGTAACTAAATTTGGTTACATTGTTAAATGTAACCGTATTTGGTTACGTTGGGTTTGGTAACTAATTTAGGTTACTTAACACGCAATTGCAAGTATTACTCATTGGGACATAAGAATGACCTCACAACAAAGCAGTAAACCTCGTGTAGGTATTTTTGTCGATGTACAAAATATTTATTACACCTGTCGCGAAAGCTACGGTAAAAACTTTGATTACAATGCCTTTTGGCGAATGATGGAGCAACAATACGATATAGAATGTGCGTTCGCTTATGCAATATACCGAGGTGATGAAAAGCAAAATCAGTTTCAAAATATTTTGCGCGCTATTGGCTTTGAAGTAAAACTAAAACCCTTTATTCAACGCCGTGACGGCAGTGCCAAAGGCGATTGGGATGTGGGTATAACCATAGATATGCTAGAGCAGGGGAAGCAGCTTGATAAAGTTATTTTACTCTCGGGTGACGGTGACTTTGCATTATTACTTGGGCATTTAAAAAATCAATATGATGTTCCGTGTGATGTATACGGTGCTGATAAATTAACCGCAGAGGTACTTAAGCAAAGTGCCGAGCAATTTCATTTAATTGACAAACAGCTACTACTTTAAAAAGTATAAGTATTGTATTTTTGATTTATTTTTGAGCAGAATGTTTGCGTTGATCATGAGAGTATTTAATACAACGGGTGCATAGATTAATTAAGCCTAATTTAGGCTTTTTTTATGGCGATAATAAATTGGGTTTAGTGGATGAGTATGGTAATTTTAAGATTCAATTAGTATCAAGGAATTACATGCTTAACTACAGTAATATGCCATTAGACAGAGGCTCAAATGCGCGCAAAGACCCTACTTGGGTAGACGCAAAAAAAACAGCAGACAGTTTATGGCTTTTAGTTAAAGGCAATCACACCTTATTTGCTAACAGTAGCCCTGAGGTGGTGTATTTAGCTTACCAACAAGTGGCGCATTTAGATTTAACGCAGGCTATTCTTTTAGGATCAAATAAACAGGATAATGCCGTATTTGCGCTAGACGTAACTGAACTCGAAGAGTCGTTATTAGCAACGATTGTTGGTGATGCCAAGTTTGCAGATATTCGTCAATATGGTACTCAAGTAGCACTTGAAGATGGCTCAAATGCAGCGCTTGCTCGTGGGTTGTGTTACTGGCATGCCACTCATAGTTTTTGTGGTCGCTGTGGTACCAAAAATCACTTAGTTGAAGGGGGGCATTCACGTTTATGCGACAACGCAGCCTGTATGCACCAAACTTTTCCGCGTACCGATCCAGCCGTTATTATGGTAGTAACTAAAACATTTTCTGATGGGATTGAACGCTGCTTATTGGGTCGCCAAGCAACTTGGCCAAAAGGTCTGTATTCCTCGCTTGCCGGGTTTGTCGATCCAGGTGAAACCCTTGAACAAACCGTGATCCGAGAAGTAAAAGAGGAAGCGGGCATTACCGTGGAAAAAGCAGAGTATATTGCTTCTCAACCTTGGCCGTTTCCTTCATCAATTATGCTTGGTTTTATTGCCACAGCAAGCAGTGATGAAATAAGCACAGAGCAAGATGAACTTGAAGATGCACGATGGTTTTCTCGCCAAGAACTTGCGCAATTTAAAGATTGGCAACACGAGGGGGAGCATTTAAAGCTACCTAGAGCTGATTCGATTTCGCGTTATTTAATTGAATATTGGCGTACTCAGATAGAAGGATGAATCATGTCGAGCAAAAATAAAAATACCCAATTAGTGTCATCAGGGCGCAAAAAAGCGTACACCCATGGCGTAGTTAATCCAGTGATACAGCGCGCTTCAACGATTGTATTTGATTCTGTGAGTGAGCTTAAAGAAGCGGCTAAAACACGTGGCGACAAAACCTTGTTTTATGGCCGCAGAGGGACGACCACTCATTTTGCTCTGCAAGAGGCTATTACCGAACTCGAAGGCGGTGAGGGCTGTGCGTTATACTCATGTGGCGCGGCAGCGATAAGCCAAACTCTGTTATCGTTTTTAAAGTCCGGTGATCATATTTTAATAGTGGACACTGTTTACGAGCCAACTCGTGATTTTTGCGACAAGATATTAGCTGGGTTGGGTATTAGTACGACCTATTATCCGCCAATGATTGGTGCAGACATAAAAGAGTACATTCAAGACAATACCAAAATGTTGTTTTTAGAGTCTCCGGGGTCAATTACCATGGAAGTTCAAGACGTTCCCGCCATGGTAAAAGTGGCAAACGATCATAATGTAATGACAGTGCTTGATAACACCTATGGCAATGGCTTGCATTATCGTCCGCTTGAACATGGTGTTGATATTAGTATTCAAGCCGCCACAAAATATATTGTTGGCCATTCTGATGTGATGATGGGCGTTGCTGTAGCTAATAAAAAATATTGGCCTACGTTACGCGAGCAGTCTTACTTATTAGGTCAATGCACTAGTGCCGATGATGCGTATTTAGCACTACGAGGCTTGCGTACCATGGCCGTGCGATTAAACCAGCATGAAAAAGCCGCGCTAGAAGTAGCAAAATGGCTTGAGCAACATCAGCTGGTGGATCATATTCGCCATCCTGCGTTTATAACATGCCCAGGCCATGAATTTTTTAAACGCGATTTTGACGGTAGTAATGGTTTATTTTCGTTTGTAATGAAAGCGGGTAATCAACACGCCATAGATGCTTTTTTAGATAGCCTACAACATTTCAAAATGGGCTTTTCGTGGGGGGGCTTCGAGAGCTTAGTAACGGCAAACTTATCAATGAAAGGGCTGCGCTCGCAAACAGGGTGGGAGCATGGACCTGTTATTCGTTTGCATATTGGTTTGGAAGATGTTGAAGATTTAATTGCCGACTTACAGCAAGCATTAGTTATTTATGAGCAACATTTATAATTATTAATTGGTTAAATTACATTATTTGTTACAAAGCCTACCTCTGAGTAGGCTTTTTTTTGCTAGCAATTCAACGTGTTTACACTTAGTGTTGTTAAATAACGCTTATTTTAAAGTATGAACAACGTCATTAAGGATAGTCAATGGCAACACCATCACCTATTAACGTAGGGCGCTTAACCCAAATCGCGGGTTTTGAGCTGGTACGTATGTTTTTAACTAAACGAGGACTTATTGCACTGGCGGCTTTTGCGCTAGTGTGGCTTGTTATTTTACGTTACCCCATAGGCCAAGCTGTAGGCATAATCAGCTCGCCAGATTTTGAACAAATAGCCCGTGATATTTCCGGCTCTATTGGATTAAGTAAGTTACTTGATTGGCCTGAAGCCGAATTTGCTATGTATTGGCTTATTGCTTTGTATAGTTTTCCTGTTTTTAGCTTATTTATTTGTAGTGATCAAACCGTCGGTGACAGAGAGCGCGGTACGCTAAGGTTTTTATCATTACGCTCAACGCGCTTTGAAATACTCTTTGGTCGATTTTTAGGACAGTTAGCGGTACTAACCTGTTTAGTTGGCATCACGCTTATAGCGACATTGGCGGTGCTCGGGTTTCGCGAGCCGAGCTTACTTGCTGGTGGCCTTGGTCGTGCTGTTTCAATATTTTTAATACTCATAGTTACTTTTTCGCCGTTTGTAGCCTTAATGAGCTTAATTAATACTTTTGCGAGTTCCTCTCGTCTGGCAATTGTATTAGCTATTTTATATTTTACAGCCGGTGGCATTATTGTTGGATTACTGGAGTGGCAACTACCCGCATTAAGTGTGCTTGATTATTTATTCCCCGGTGTGCAAATAGAGTTATTAGCTGGACAAAACTTACCGTTATTGAGCGCTTTGGCTATTCCTTTAGTGCAAACAGCGGTGTTACTTGCAGTTGCTCAACGTATTTTTGCAAGGAGCTCATTATGAAATCATTAATAACAGGGCGTAATTTAAGTAAATCATACGGCTCAAAATTGGCTCTTGATAATGTGAATTTTGAGATTCAAAAAGGCGCGCCAGTTGCATTAGTTGGCCCTAATGGCGCAGGGAAAACCACTTTATTTAGTTTATTGTGTGGCTATATCGCACCTAGCATGGGTGAGCTTGAAATACTCGGCAATAAACCAGGTAGCGCGGCTTTATTTAATAAAGTGAGTGCGTTACCACAAGATGCACAGCTAGATCCGCGTTTTAATATAGATAAACAACTTAGCTTTTATGCCAAGCTACAAGGTATGGGCACCAAGCAAAGCCAAATAGAGGCACTTCGAGTATTAGATTTAGTGGGTCTTAGCGAGGTTGCAAAAAACCGCGCAGGGGACTTATCTCACGGTATGCGCAAGCGTGTAACCATAGCACAAGCATTAATTGGTTCACCGCAAATTGTAATGTTAGATGAAGCCACCGCAGGGCTTGATCCGATTCATGCCAGAGAGGTCAGAGAGCTGGTGTCTGAGCTGTCGTCTCAAGCGACGTTTATTTTAAGCTCTCATGATTTAACTGAACTAGAACGACTTTGCTCCCAAGTACTACATTTAGATAAAGGCATATTAAGCGAGCATCAAACTAAAGCGGCGAATACTGATAAGCACTTTTATACCTTAATGCTAAGTGAAGCGTATCAAAATGTGGAGCAACAACTGCAAGCAATTGAGGGTGTGAGTCGTGTTTATATGAGCCAACATAAAGAGTATGTGATTGAGTATCAACCAACTAGCGATTCACTTGACATCGCGCTATTGCAATTTTGCCACCAACATAATTGGCAGTATAGGCAGTTAGTAAATGGTCATACTCTAGAAAATCAAATATTTAAACAGGAGAAACTGTAATGGGATTATTTAGTGGTTTAATGGGTAACGCCAGTGAAGTGGATGATGCCGATTTAGAAAAAGTATTGGCTAATACGCTTATTGAAGGTGAGCGAGTTGAAAAGGCGTATAAAGTAGTTCGTGATATGTTTATCTTTACTAATAAGCGACTAATTTTATTAGATAAACAAGGTGTGACTGGTTCTAAAATGGAAATGATCAGTATTGCTTACTCTAAGATAACTAAGTTCAGCAAAGAAAGTGCGGGGCACTTTGATTTAGATGCAGAACTGAAAATTTGGGTTGGATCTGATCCAAACCCTATCAGCAAAGACTTTAAAGCTGGTGATAACATAAATGATGTTTATAGGATAATTAGCCAGTATTCATTATAGAAACAAACAAAAATCGGTGTAAAATTAAAGTAATTGTTTACAGTTTGTTGCGATTACTTTAACATAAATTACTCCAACACTTTCTTACAAATTCCCTAACAAATACAATTGCTTGATTCAGTTTTCGTTCAGTTTCGCGGCGTTAGCATACCCCCACTTTAGCAATGTAGTTAAAGTACAAAAACAATGTACATAGGGATGTTTCATTATGAAAAAGTTAGCAATTATTATTTCAGGTCTTTTATTATCAAGTGCTGCACACGCTGCAGATAGCTATCAATCAATCAGTAACTTAAACTACACAGATACTGATAACAACGATACTATCAGCGTGGACTCTACTTACTACTTCTCTCCAAAGAGCACACTAGGTCCATACGATCAATTCGAATACATCAATAAGCAAAGCAACGTATTTGGTGGCTACGCTGATGACGATTTTGGCGATGTGACTGCTATTGGCGGTGAATACTTCGTTGAAGATTTTGTTGTTGGTGCGTCTTATCAAAATGCTGATTACAACTCTAACAACGAGTCATACACACTTTCTGCTGGTTATTTCTTTAACCCAGATTTACTTGCAAAAGTAAGATTTGTTGATCAAAAAGATGGTGATAACGTTACATTCTTTTCTTTAGCATACAACCACATGCTAAACGATACAGATTACGTAGGTATCACTGTAGAATCAGATGATGATTTTGATTCTCGTTCAGTAGCTGCTAAATACTTTGTTGATTTACAACAAGGTAACTACTTAACAGTAGAAGGTACATTTGTAAGCCTTGACGAAGCAGATGACCAATGGAACGTAGAAACAAACTACTACTTCTCTAAAGCGACTTCTGTATTTGCATCTTACGATAAAGAAGACAACTACAGCTTTGGTGCTCAACACTTCATCAATAAAAACATTGGTTTAAAAGTGGGTTACGGCAACAACGCAGATGACTCAGATAACGATGCTTACTTTGCTAACATGCGTTTTCAGTTTTAATTAAGCGTTTAATCGCATAAATTAAAACCAGTTAAGTAGTAAAAAGCCCACACTTTGTGGGCTTTTTGCTGTGTGTAATAAATGCGTAACTCTACTTTATCGTTATATTTTAATTACAATAGAATCGGCTCATCATTTAGTGGCACTCCTCTGACAGCCCATTGTATTTAAATTAAGATCGGTCATAATTAAATCAATGTTTTTATAACTGTAAAGGAATGTGTTTATGTCAGTATTTATTATATTGCTGGTTGTGGTGATCGTGGTGTTTGCAATTAAAGATATCCGCCTTAATTTAATTACTCGACCCACTTTTAAAATGTTTAAAAAAGTATTACCGCCATTATCGCAAACAGAGCGAGAAGCCATGGAAGCAGGCGATGTTTGGTGGGATGGCGAGCTATTTAGTGGTGATCCTGATTGGCAAAAATTACACAACTATCCGCGTCCACAGTTAAGTGAAAAAGAAACTGCATTTATAGATAATCAAGTTGAAACTTTATTAGCCATGCTTGATGACTATAAAATTGTACAAAAAGACAAAGATTTACCTAAAGAGGTTTGGGACTTTTTAAAAACCGAAGGGTTTTTTGCAATGATCATCCCAGAAAAATTTGGGGGTCTTGAATTCTCTGCTATTGCCAATTCCACCATAGTGTCAAAAATTGCGACTAAAAGCTTAACAGCCGCCGTGACGGTCATGGTACCCAATAGCTTAGGTCCTGGTGAGTTATTACTGCACTACGGAACAACTGAGCAACAAGAGCGCTGGCTACCTAGCCTTGCAAAAGGCGACGATGTGCCTTGTTTTGCATTAACGGGCCCTGAGGCTGGCTCAGATGCTGGCAGTATTCCTGATTCTGGTGTGGTGTGCAAAGGCGAGCATGATGGTAAGGAAGTGTTGGGGCTGCGTTTAAATTGGTCAAAACGCTACATCACACTTGCGCCAGTTGCGACTGTGTTAGGGCTTGCATTTAAAATGTACGATCCAGATGGGTTGTTAGGCGATGAAAAAGAGCTTGGCATTACGTGTGCACTCATTCCAACCGATCACCCAGGTGTTAAAACCGGCGAGCGGCATTACCCCCTAAATATGGCGTTTATGAATGGCACAACGTACGGTAAAGATGTATTTATTCCGCTTGATTGGATTATAGGTGGTCAGCAAGGGGCAGGACGAGGTTGGCGCATGCTAGTTGAATGTTTAAGTGCAGGGCGTGGTATTTCGTTACCGGCACTAAGCACTGCAACAGGGCATTTAGCGGCTAAAATGACTTCGGCTTACTCTGTTGTTCGACAACAGTTTGGTGTGTCAATTGGTCAATTTGAAGGGGTTCAAGAAGGGTTAGCACGTATTGGTGGCCTAACTTATGCGCTGGAATCGTGCAGGTTAATGACAGCTGGTGCTATTGATTTAAAACTAAGTCCATCAGTAGTAACAGCTATTGCAAAATACCATATGACCGAAATGGGTCGAACAGTAATGAATGATGCGATGGACATTCATGCAGGTAAAGGGATTCAGGTTGGGCCTAATAACTATTTAGCACATGGCTATATGGGTATTCCGGTTTCGATTACGGTTGAGGGCGCTAATATTTTAACTCGTAATTTAATGATATTTGGCCAAGGCGCTACTCGTTGTCATCCGTTTGTATTAAAAGAAATGGAAGCGGCTTCAATGGAAGATGATGACGCGGCATTAGAGCAATTTGATGGTCTATTGATGAACCACATAGTGTTTGCTATTGGCAATGCAAGCATGGCTTTAGTGCATGGTTTAACTCGCAGCCACTTTGCCAAAGCACCTGTGTGCGGAGAAACCGCGGCCTACTATAAACAGTTAGGGAGAATGAGCCGAGGACTTGCGTTTACAACAGATGTTGCAATGTTGATGTTAGGTGGTGAACTTAAACGCAAAGAAATGATATCGGCACGTTTAGGCGATGTATTAAGTCATTTGTATATTGCTTCTACCGTGTTAAAACGTTTTGAAGATGAAGGGCGTCAACAAGCTGATTTACCTTTTGTTAAGTATGCAATAGAGACGTCATTATATGAAATAGGTCAAGCATTTGACGGTTTCTTTAAAAATTTCTCTAACCCGGTGGTTAACTTTGCCCTTAAACGCATTGTGTTTCCGTTAGGTAATCATTATCACAAACCAAGTGATACCACTTCACAAAGTATTTGTGAACACATGACTCAACCAGGCGTGTTTCGAAACAGGCTTACTCATTTGTGCTACATCGATGAGAAGGCAGGCACTGGAGTGATGGAAAATGCTTTTTTAGCGATGCACGACATGCAAAATCAATTTAAACATTTAAAGCAGTGGCAACGAAAAGGTAAGGTACCTGCAACTTTTGATATTGAACAAGCTATTGAGTACGCTCTTGAGCATGAGTTACTTACTAAGTTAGATGCTGAAGCTATGCATCATGCTAATAAATTACGAATGCAGGCTATTGCGGTAGATAATTTTAAACCTGAAGATTTCTAACATTGTACTCAAGCACTAAAAAAGCCTTAAACTTATAATTTAAGGCTTTTTTATATATTTTTAGATTGAACGTTGATCAGCGCCCGTAAGGATCGGCGATGATTTTATCTACGTACCATTTACCTTTTATTTTTAGCATTTCGATACTGCGAAAGTCATCAATTTTTTTTCCATTAAAATAACCAGTAAATACAATATTTATCTTAGCGTGATTACCGTACTGTTCTCGCAGGCTTGAATTTGACATATCAATTTCAATTACCACTTCATCGAATTGTAAATTAATAAGACTACGGGCAAATTGTTTTGCTGTACCGTAAGATTTCATTATGCGAGCTAGCTTAGGCGTTGCGAAATTACTGGCTTTTTGCAAGTTATGTTGATTATAAAGCGCATCAAAATACACTGTGGCGGTATCGCCTGGACGGTCATTGTCAATGTACTGTTCTTTAGGTTTAGTATTGTCATTACAGCCAACGATCAAAATACTAAAAATGAGCACAAAAGAAGTTAAAATTGTTTTCATATTTGGTCAGGTTGATTACTCATACATAAAGTGTGTGATGGAATGGAGGAGATGTAAAGAGGATAGGACTAAATAGGTGTTAACTTATTAAAAAAGCAATAAAAAAGGATGTTAAAAAACATCCTTTTTTAATAGTGTTGTTCGATTACTGAACAAGCTCTTGCTCGGAAAACTCTTCATCAAACATGGGGCTTGATAAGTAACGCTCTGTTGCGCTTGGTAAAATAACCACAATGCTTTTATCTGCATTTTCAGGACGCTCAGCAATACGTTTTGCTGCAACCACGGCTGCACCCGATGAAATACCGACTAAGATCCCTTCTTTTTTCATTAGTTCATGACACATTGCGATACATTCATCATTAGACACTTGTTCTACGCCATCAATAATTGATAGGTCTAAATTCCCAGGAATAAAGCCTGCGCCAATGCCTTGTATTTTATGTGGTCCTGGTTTTACCTCTTCACCAGCAAGCGTTTGACTAATAACTGGCGAGTGGCTTGGCTCTACAGCGATTGATTTTACATTTAAGCCTTTTTCTTTTTTAAGATAACGACTAACGCCTGTAATCGTTCCGCCTGTACCAACACCTGCAACAAAGAAATCGATTTTGCCATCGAGTGCATTAAAGATTTCCGGACCCGTTGTTTCAAAGTGAATTTTTGGGTTTGCCGGGTTTTCGAACTGTTGTAGCAAAATAAATTTATCTGGATCTGCTGCTTGAATTTCTTTGGCTTTAGTAATAGCGCCATTCATGCCCTTAGCGCCATCTGTGAGCACTAGGTTAGCACCGAGTGCCTTTAATAGTTTACGACGTTCTAAGCTCATGGTGTTTGGCATTGTAAGCGTTAGCTTGTAACCGCGAGAAGCCGCTACAAATGCCAATGCAATACCCGTATTGCCTGATGTTGGCTCTATAAGTTCTTTGTCTTTGGTTAGTTGACCTGATTTTTCAGCTTCCCAAATCATTGATGCACCAATACGGCATTTGATACTAAAGCTAGGATTACGTGATTCAACTTTAGCGTATACATTCCCACCTGTAACACGGTTAAGTTTTACCAACGGTGTGTTACCGATGCTTAGTGAGTTATCTTCAAAAATAGTAGACATAATGTTCCTTTAGGTACAATCTGATCAACACGTTAACAGCTATTCTGTTAACTTTATAAGCCTACTTTACTGTGAGATAAAAAAAGTTAAAGTAAGCTTTGGCTATAACATATATTAATTCCGCTTATAACGGATTGAACTAAAAACTCAATCTGTTAATTTTTTAGTTATTAAAAAGGCGAACTTGAAATCATTTGTTCGTTTTTAACTTTGTACTTTATCTTTTCTTTATGTAGTCGTTATTTAAACAAATCAACACATCACACTTATATTTTGTTGGTTAATTGTGCAAATGAACTGCGGTTGAACAGTTTATTGACACAAACTATTCAAAACATGGTAAAAACACATTATCTAAATTCAATAAAGTAATCACCATGAAGTTAATCTTAAAATTAATTGCCGGTATTGTGGCCGGTATCTTAGTCGGGCTCTACATTCCCTTAACTGGCGTTGAGCTTTTATACACAGTAAAAGAGCTTATCGGCCAGCTTATTAGTTTTACAATTCCACTGATTATTTTATTTTTTATTGCCTCTGGGATTGCCGGGCTTCCTAAAGGATCAGGGCATCTACTGGGAAAAACGGTGGGTTTTGCGTATGGCTCAACAATTATAGCTGGTACCTTGGCGTTTTTATTAGTAACAGCGGTTATTCCGTTTTTAAGCGGCGGTATTTCATTTGAAGCTGAAGCAGTGACCGAAGTAGGAAGCTTTATTGACTTAGAAATTCCACCATTAATGGGTGTAATGACTGCTTTAGTTACAGCATTTGTATTTGGTATTGGTATGAGCCAGCTTGGCTTAGACACATTAAAAACTGTGTCGGATCAGGGGCGCGATATTATTGATGGTTTACTTTCAAAAGTAATTATTCCGGCATTACCGTTTTACATTGCGGGTGTATTTGCTGAAATGACCGTAGCAGGCACCGTTGTTGATACATTACAAGCATTTGGTGTAGTACTTGTTGCTGCATTAGTGATGCATTGGTTATGGTTGAGTGTTTTATACATTACCTCAGGCCTATTACTTAAGCGTAATCCTATTGAGCTAATTAAAAATATGTTACCTGCGTACTTTACTGCATTAGGAACTATGTCGAGTGCGGCAACCATTCCAGTATCTTTGCAATCAAGTAAAGCAAATAACGTTAAAGAGGATGTAGCTAACTTTACAGTGCCATTATGCGCCACTATTCATCTATCAGGTTCAACAATTACAATAGTTACCTGTGCTATGGCTGTGATGTTTTTATCGCCTAGCATGGAAGTACCTTCATTAATGGCTATGTTGCCATTCATTATGATGTTAGGTGTTGTGATGATTGCAGCGCCAGGCGCCCCAGGTGGTGCAGTAATGTCGGCGTTAGGTTTATTAACTAGCATGCTTGGTTTCAACGAAGGTGCGGTGGCACTAATGATTGCACTTTACCTAGCGCAAGATAGCTTCGGCACTGCGTGTAATGTAACTGGCGATGGTATTATTGCTTTATGGGTAGACCGTTTTAGTGAAAAAGCGTCAGCATAAATCATTGGGGCGTATTTACCTGCTATAGGTAAATGCGCTTTTAATCATATCGGTCATAAAGACCGATTACGAAAGCATAATATTAGTTATGGTTTCGTAGTATCTATGCTAATGTTGAAAATTAATTTTGTTAACTTGCATCTTATTAGGCTAGTGAGGGTGTTCTATTGATTAACGTACTTTTAGTTGATGACCATGAACTTGTGCGCACAGGGATCAGACGTATTCTTGATGATATACGTGGTTTTAAAGTAATAGGTGAAGCTAAAACAGGCGAAGAGGCTGTGCAGTTTTGTCGTCAGCATGCGCCAAATATAGTGTTAATGGATATGAACATGCCTGGTATGGGCGGGCTTGAGGCAACTAAAAAGATTTGCCGTTACTGCCCTGATGTAAAAATTATTGTGCTTACTGTTAATTGCGAAGACCCATTTCCAAGTAAGGTCATGCAAATTGGTGCTCATGGCTTTTTAACCAAAGGTGCTGGATCTGATGAAATGGTTCGCGCTATACGCTGTGTGCATGCAGGACAACGCTATATTGCTCCAGAAATAGCGCAACAGATTGCACTTGCGCAGGTAACCGGGCGTACCGATGAAAACCCATTTCAAAGCCTATCCGAGCGTGAACTACAAATTATGCTGATGATCACCAAAGGTGAAAAAGCACAGGATATTGCTGATCGCTTAAATTTAAGTTCTAAAACAGTAAACAGTTATCGCTATCGCATGTTTGAAAAGCTTAACGTAGGAGGCGATGTAGAGCTTACTCATTTAGCCATACGTTACAAAATGATTGATATAGATATCTCTTACTAGTCGGTATATATGTCTGAATTTGATCATGTCCAGTTTTTAAAAACATTATCGAGTGAGCCTGGCGTTTATCGCATGCTCGATAATGACAACCAAGTTATCTATGTCGGTAAAGCTAAAAGTTTAAAAAAGCGGGTAAGTAGTTACTTTCGTAGTAATATAACCGATAGTAAAACCCGTGTTTTAGTAAGTAATATTTGTAATATTGAAGTCACGCTTACTAATACAGAGACAGAAGCTTTACTGCTCGAAAACAACCTCATTAAAAAATATCAGCCACGTTATAATATTCTGTTACGTGATGATAAGTCGTACCCTTACATACTGCTCACTAATCATAAGCATCCTCGCTTAGCCTTTCATCGTGGTAGCAGAAAAGTAAAAGGTGAATATTTTGGTCCGTTTCCAAGCGCGGGGGCGGTTTCAGAAAACTTACGCTTAATGCAAAAAATATTTCCGGTACGTCAATGCGAAGATGCCTACTACCGTGCGCGTAGTCGCCCTTGCTTACAGTATCAATTAAAACGCTGCTCTGCGCCGTGTGTAAATAAAGTCTCTGAAGATGAATACGCGCAGCAAGTTGATTATGTCCGCAAGTTTTTAACTGGTAAATCTCATGAAGTAATAGCCGATCTCATTGCTAAAATGGAAAAAGCCAGTGAGCAGCTTAATTTTGAACTTGCAGCTAAAGTTCGCGACCAAATTATGTTGCTGCGTAAAATGCAGGAGCAGCAATCTATCTCTGGCAATTTTGCGGAAATGGATGTGGTCGGCTTTGCCCATTTAAACGGTTTAAATGGGATTCATCTATTAATGATTCGCGATCATAAAGTGCTGGGTAGTAAAACTTATTTTCCAAAGGTGCCTAAAGACTCACAAGAGCAAGAAATTTTAACCTCTTTCTTAGGTCAATATTATTTAGCTCCAGGTGCGACAGGGCGCATTGCTAAAGAAATCATTTTACCATTTGAAATAGAAGAAAGTGATGCACTAGGTGAAGCCTTGACCCAAATTAGTGAACGTAAGGTATCGCTTAAAGTGGTAACCCGTGGTGAGCGAGCACAGTACTTACAGTTAGCGAATAAAAATGCATTAAATAGCATTACGGTTAAGCAAAGCACTCAAGACTCGATAAACAAGCGTTATGCGCAATTAAAGGCTACTTTGCGTCTTGATGATATTAATCGCATGGAATGTTTTGATATCAGTCACACCATGGGTGAAAACACAGTGGCCAGTTGTGTTGTATTTGATTCTCAAGGCCCTAACAATAAAGAGTATCGTCGTTACAACGTGACCGGTATTACCGGTGGTGATGATTACGCCGCTATGGAATTTGCACTAAACAAACGTTACAACAAGTTGGTTGATGAGGAGAAAATTCCCGATGTTATTTTTATCGATGGTGGTAAAGGTCAATTAGGTAGAGCAGAGCAATACTTCGAAAACTGGCCGCATACAAAAATGCCGCTATTAGTCGGTGTTGCAAAAGGCACTAGCCGTAAGCCGGGTCTTGAAACCTTGCTTATAGATGGCGGGCGTAAAACAATTCCTATGGATTCTGATGCACCAGCGCTTCATTTGATCCAGCATATACGCGATGAATCCCATCGTTTTGCAATTGCAGGGCACCGTAATAAGCGGCAAAAACAACGCACTCAGTCGTTACTAGAAGAAATAGATGGCGTTGGTTCAAAGCGTCGACAAACATTATTAAAATATTTAGGGGGCATGCAAGGCGTAAAAGCTGCTAATATAGAACAGCTAAAGAAAGTTCCTGGGATCAGTCCTGACATGGCTGAGAAGATATTTAACCATTTGCATGACAAGGGCTAGCCCTATGTGCGAATATAGAAAAAAAGACATATCCAAGTAGTTATGTGGAATATTCCAAACACACTCACAACGTTTAGACTCTTTCTTATCCCCATTTTTTTGGTGATATTTTATATGCCTTATTCATGGGCATTCTTTGTTGCTGCCTTTATTTTTTGGCTGGCTTCGATCACAGATATACTTGATGGCTATTTAGCCCGTAAACTTGAGCAATCAACGCCTTTTGGTGCATTTTTAGACCCGGTTGCTGATAAAGTAATGGTGTGTGCTGCCTTGGTTGCATTATCTGAGCATTACCAATCTTTGTATATGACCATACCCGCGCTTATTATTATTAGCCGTGAAATTGTTATATCGGCGCTACGCGAATGGATGGCTGAACAGGGGAAACGCGGTAACGTAGCTGTATCCGATATGGGTAAGTTAAAAACCGCAGCTCAAATGTTAGCCATTATCGGTTTAATTTGGCAGTACGATAGCTGGATGATGTATTTAAGTTATGGCTTGCTTTATATAGCCACATTTTTAACGCTTAGTTCTATGGTGCAATATTTAGTTGCAGCATGGGGAGAATTGACCAAAAATTGATTGTAAACGTCTAATAACGCACCATTTTAGATAAAAAATAATCAAACAGTTCAAAAGTAGCATTTTTTGTGTTGACGCGTTTAATAATCTCTGTAGAATGCGTCCGTGTTGAGAGGGCATAGCCCCCTAGATAAACATAAAGCGGCACTAGCTCAGTTGGTAGAGCGCGACCTTGCCAAGGTCGAGGTCACGAGTTCGAGCCTCGTGTGCCGCTCCAGTTTATCTTAAAGCTAACCTAGTATTGAGGCGGAATGGCAGAGTGGCCATGCACCGGATTGCAAATCCGTTTACCCCGGTTCGACTCCGGGTTCCGCCTCCAATCAACACTCCACACGCTTTAATTAGCAAACTCGATGCCCGAGTGGTGGAATTGGTAGACACAAGGGATTTAAAATCCCTCGACTAACAAGTCGTGCCGGTTCAAGTCCGGCCTCGGGCACCACTTTGTGGTTTGGTTACATACACCAATATGTAACTTATAAAAATTATATTAGAATTAATATGATGCGGCACTAGCTCAGTTGGTAGAGCGCGACCTTGCCAAGGTCGAGGTCACGAGTTCGAGCCTCGTGTGCCGCTCCATATTAGTTTTATCCACTTGCTTTAAATAGCAAACTCGATGCCCGAGTGGTGGAATTGGTAGACACAAGGGATTTAAAATCCCTCGACTAACAAGTCGTGCCGGTTCAAGTCCGGCCTCGGGCACCACTTTTAATTATTGACCAAGTTAATTAAAAGTTTGATAAATACTTATTTTATGGCACTAACTCAGTTGCCAGAACGTTTTACCGCGACATGGTCGCGCACCAACGTACAAATTACTGATAAAGTTTTATGCGGCACTAGCTCAGTTGGTAGAGCGCGACCTTGCCAAGGTCGAGGTCACGAGTTCGAGCCTCGTGTGCCGCTCCAAATTATTTGATATGTTTAGGCGGAATGGCAGAGTGGCCATGCACCGGATTGCAAATCCGTTTACCCCGGTTCGACTCCGGGTTCCGCCTCCAAATAATTACTCCACACGCTTTAATTAGCAAACTCGATGCCCGAGTGGTGGAATTGGTAGACACAAGGGATTTAAAATCCCTCGACTAACAAGTCGTGCCGGTTCAAGTCCGGCCTCGGGCACCACTTTATACTTTCCTTGTTTATTCTAGTTTAACCATTATTTTATTAAACCATTAATTATAAAATCGCATTATCAAACTAGCATCTTATTCCTTACACTAAATTACTACGTTTGTTTGAGATCTTTAAGTCTCACCTTTTTCAAAAGCTTATCCCATCAATATATTACCACTGATCATTTTTATAGCTCAAACCTGACGCTAGCTACGGAAAAAAACTCTCATTTAGAACAAAATACAAAATACAAAATACTAAATTTAAGTTTTGCTATCGATAAGATTTTCATACCTCACAATAGAGTACTAATATTAAGCTATTTATATAAAAGCAGTGGTACAAGGCTCTTAAATGGAAGTGGTGGCTGTGCTTCGTTTGATACATAAGTGAAAGTCGGCATAAGCTTATTTCTATTAACACCATTACAATGCCACAAAATGTATTAAGAGCGTTGATGTAAACTGTTTAACTAATCGCTTATAAGGGATATGAGAAGCTTGATGATGCTAATGTGTTTAATTGGGTCTCAATAGGTGGGTACTGCTATTAGTAATATAATACCAATCCGCAATAATACGTAATCATTTTACGGGGCTAAACGTGTCACTAGCTGCGTTAAAAAAGTCTCATTTAGAACAACTAAATAGCAAATTTTTTGCCTAGCTATCAACACGTTTTTCCAGCCTCAAAATAGACCACTTAAATAATTAATTATTTTGAGAGGCCAAACCAGACGCTAGTTGAGTTAAAAACTCCTCATATAGAACAACTAAACATCGAAATTTTTGCTTTGCTATTAACAGGTTTATCTAGCTCAATATAGGTTACTTAATTAAGTGAATTGGTACTAGACAATAAAAAACCCGAAATGGCCATGGCCGTTCCGGGTTTTTAACTTAAATCTCTTTAAAGTTATTTGTGCCAAATACCTTTCGGAATAGTTTTATTAAGCTTGTTGTTTTTACTTGGATCAAACGTCGGTAACTTTCCAGCACGTCGTTGAGCGTTGTAATCTTTGGCAAGCCATACCACAACTCCTGAGAGCATAAATAGCGCGATTACGTTTACAATCGCCATTAGGCCCATAGACACATCAGCTAGAGTCCACACTAATGGTAATTCACCAAGGGCACCAAACATCACCATACCTAACACTAATAATCTGAAGATCAGCATGCCAGATGCATGGTTATGCTCTAAAAACAATAAGTTCGTTTCTGCATAAGAATAATTAGCTACAATTGATGTAAAAGCAAAAAACAAAATAGCGACTGCAACAAATATTGCACCCCAGCTACCAACATGTTCCTCAAGCGCTGCTTGTGTAAGTGCTATACCCGTTACATTAGAGCCTGGAACTAATTGCTCTGATAATAAAATAAGAGCAGCGGTAGCTGTACAAATTATAATGGTATCTACAAAGACACCTAGCATTTGTACATAGCCTTGTGATGCAGGGTGAGGTGGGTTAGGAGTTGCAGTTGCTGCAGCGTTAGCTGCGCTACCCATACCCGCTTCGTTTGAGAATAATCCGCGCTTGATCCCTTGGATCATTGCTTGCATAACACCATAACCAATTGCACCAGCGCCAGCCTGTTCAAGACCAAAGGCACTTCTAATTACATGCATAAACACATCAGGCAACTCAGTGTAATTTACAGCACATATATATAGTGCAACAATTAAGTAGGCAGCAGCCATAAATGGCACTGCTAATTCAGCAAATCGTGAAATTGTTTTTAGGCCACCAAATATGATGATGCCTGAACCAATTACAAGTGCAATACCTACTATATAGTTAGGAATACCAAAGGCGACTTCAAAAGCTGCAGCGATAGAGTTTGACTGTACCGCATTAAAAACTAATCCAAAGGCTAAAATTAAACATAGTGAGAACACGATGCCCATCCAGCGCTTGCCAAGTCCGTATTCCATATAATAAGCAGGGCCTCCACGGAAGTTGCCTTCTTCATCGCGTATTTTGTAAGCTTGAGCCAATGTGCTTTCTGCAAAACTAGTGGCCATACCGATCAAAGCAATTAACCACATCCAAAAAATAGCACCAGCACCACCTAAATAAAGTGCGACTGCAACACCTGCCATATTACCGGTACCGACACGGGCGGCTAAAGAAGTACAGAAAGCTTGAAAAGAGGAAATACCGCCATCTGACCCTTGGCGACTTTGAAACATGACTTTAATCATGTGTGGGAATTGTACAAATTGGATGAAACCAAGACGTATGGTAAAAAATAGCCCAGCGGCTATTAATAAGTACACTAAAATATGACCCCATAAGAGACCACTTATACTATTTATTATATCTGTCATGTGTGTTGCCTAGTGAACGAGTTGTAAATATGCGCCGCAACTTACCACAAGCAAGGTAAATAGTTTAGTAAACAGCGCAAAAAAATGAGTTATCCACAGGGTTTTGTGGGTATCTTGTGTGTCTGGGTGGGGTATCTTTGGGGTAAAAATTAAATGCAAAAAAGCGTTTAAAAACGCTTGCGTTAAAATCGATTCGCCCTATAATGCGACCCCACTGAGACGGCAGAGCGCAACGCATAGC
>NZ_JALNTM010000069.1:0-490 GCF_023161845.1 Pseudoalteromonas sp. 2CM39R | reverse complement strand
GATTAGCGCAGTTTGGTAGCGCACTTGGTTTGGGTCCAAGGGGTCGCAGGTTCAAATCCTGCATCGCCGACCATTTTCCCTTAAGTCACATATTCTGAATCTCTATTTTATCTTAAATAACTCTATTTTTTTGCTCCTATTCATTCTATACAGTTTAATTAGCCTGTTTTTTATTCGCTTAGTCGTTATCTGCCTTTAACTACCCCAAATAATTGCCCCCCACACTCGACTATCATGAATATTAGGTTATAATGCCGCGTCTATTTGTTTAAAAATATAGTGCCCTTAGGGCAGAGCAGCAATGGTATCTCCTGGTAGCGACGGATTTTTTTAAGCTCTAAGGCTTGAATTTTATCAAGACGCCTATAGATTACTTTGTTTGTAATGAAGGCGAAAAGTCGCCAAAATTGAATATTGAGGTAAATCATGCAAGTTTCTGTTGAGACGACTCAAGGCCTTGAGCGCCGTCTGACCATCACCGTTCCTGCAG
>NZ_JALNTM010000034.1:0-51386 GCF_023161845.1 Pseudoalteromonas sp. 2CM39R | reverse complement strand
CTGGATTCGAACCAGCGAAGGCTGAGCCGTCAGATTTACAGTCTGATCCCTTTGGCCGCTCGGGAACCCCTCCACGAAAATTCTTTACTAAGTCACTTCCGGTAAAAGGAAAGTGGTGCCGACTATCCGAGTTGAACGGATGACCTACTGATTACAAGTCAGTTGCTCTACCAACTGAGCTAAGTCGGCACTGCTTTAGTACGGGGCGAGATTCTAAGGTAAGGTTTATTGTGATGCAACCATAAAATTAAAAAAAATGTGAATTTATGTGTTAAACGCTCACTATTCAGGCAAATCCCCGTATTTTTACTGCTTTATAGCTAATTCACGCCAATAATTCAGTCCTTTAAACACGAGCAAGCTGTCAAACTTAGCATCTATATATGTATCTGCTAACAATTTGCCATAACCACCAGCAAATAATAACTGACAACCCTGTTGGTTAAGATGTTGCTTTGCTTGCTCGATTGCACCGAGAGTAGCAACCATAGCGCCATTTTTTAGGCCATTTGGAGTATTACGCCCTAACTCAGTAGTAAATGAGGTTTGCTCATCATCAAACACGCGTTGCGTATTTTGGGTAAGTGATGAGGTCATTAAATCAAGGCCAGGTAAGATCCAGCCTCCTAGATGCGCGCCTTCTTTATTAAGCACATCAATTGTCGTTGCTGTACCGGCATCGATAATAATGCAGTTTTGCTCGGGATATTCTACATACGCAGCGATCACCGCGAGCCAGCGATCAATTCCTAGGTTTTGAAACTGTTGATAAGCACAGGTTAAAGTAGCAAGTTTAGCGGTCACCTCTGCTTCAAAGTAAGGAACAGCATGTTGCTGCGCCTTTGCTAATAACGGTTTAAGTAGCTCTGTGCTACCTACGCAGGCATAGACCAGCTCTGTTATTTGTAACCAAGGTAAATTGCTGAGTTCACAGGTTTGGTAATCCTTGCCATCAAACAAAACGGCTTTAATTGCGGTATTGCCAACATCCACTAATAGTTTCATAGCTCAGCCTTACGTAATGAAATTTCACCACCATAATAACTTTTCACTTCGCCATCTTGACGAATACGTACGCCACCTTGGTTATCAATCCCTTCGCAAATACCACGCCAGCTACGATGACCCGTATTGAGCTCAACACACTCGCCAGCAAATGCATTTAATTGATTCCACTGTAGATACATATCGTTTAAACCTGATTGCTGATACTGAGCTAAACGCTTTTCTAAATAAAAGCATAAATAGGCCACCAGCTTGTTTTTATCTAACCCCTGCACATGCTGACTTAAGTCAGTCCATGCTTGATCTATGTGTTGGCTAACACTTTCTGGCATATGTAAATTGATACCTATACCTATTACAAGCTGACAAGGACCTTGTGGTTGGCCATCAAGTTCAACTAATACGCCCGCTAATTTTTCACGGTTTAAGTAGATATCATTTGGCCACTTAAGCTCTACATCTAATTGATATAAGGCTTTAAGCGTATCGTAAACAGCAAGCCCAACAGCAATAGATACCCCCATAGCAGCTTGCAAACCATCATCCAAACGCCAAAAGTAACTAAAGTATAAGTTTGCGCCAAATGGAGATTGCCAAACGCGCCCACGGCGCCCTCTTCCCGCTTGCTGCATTTCTGCAACTAATACGCTTCCTGATGGCAGTGATACTTCTGTTTGCAAACGGCGCATTAACTCACTGTTTGTTGAGTCAATAATAAGCTGCACTTCAACATTAGCGGTGCTGCCACCTAACTCATTATAATGCAGACCGATCTTATCTTTGTTCAGTAAGCCTGCACTATTATTTAGGCAATACCCTTTGCCCGTAACCTTAAATATATCGAGCCCCATCTCCTGCAAAGAGTGAATATGTTTACCCACTGCTGCACGGCTAATACCGAGCTGCTCGCCCAATTGCTGACCAGAAATAAAACCACCGGTATTTAGAGCTTGTAAAATAGCGAGCTTATTTCCATCTGGCGCTTTCATGATGAAGCTCCCAATTCAATGTGGCATTCATGTTCAGCATTGATCAGGCGTACTTCGTGCTGTAAAGCAATCTGATATTTATGCCAAACCTGTTGTTGTACATGCTTTACCATGGCAATTAAGTCATCACCTGTACTATTACCGTGGTTTACTAGCACTAAAGCTTGCTGCTGATGCACTTCAATACCTGCGACCTTAAAGCTTTTTAACCCAGCTTGCTCAATCAACCACCCCGCCGCAACTTTATGGTGCCCAGCATCCACAAAGTAATGAGGTAGCTCTGGGTAGCTATTTAAAAGTAACGCAAGTTGCTCATTCCTGATCACTGGGTTTTTGAAAAAACTGCCTGCATTAGCAAGTTCACTGGGGTTTGGTAGTTTGCTGTTTCTGGTTGTGATGATTTGCTCAAATACCTGTTGTGGAGAGGGTTCTGAAAGCTGTTGCAATGGTCCATAACTCAGAACTGGCTGCCATTTTTTAGGTAGCAGTAACCCTACTTGGGTGATTACAGCTTTATTCTTCAGTGCATGCTTGAAGATAGAGTCACGATAGCCAAATTGGCATTCGCCTTTAGTTAAGCGCTTTGTGGTTTTGGTGGCAATATCAAAGTATTCGACATAACTCACAAACTTTTCAAGCTCTACACCATAAGCACCTATATTTTGCACTGGTGCAGCACCAACAGTCCCAGGTATTAAAGCAAGGTTTTCAAGCCCAGGCATGTCATTAGCAATAGTCATAGCAACTAATTGGTGCCAGTTTTCTCCGGCTGCAATGTGCAATAAAAAGCCATCGCTTTGCTGCTCTATATCTATGCCCTTCGTATTCATGTGGATCACAGAACCTTGGTAGTCAGATAAAAACACCGTATTACTGCCTTCACCCAAAATACAAAATGGCCCAGAAAAGTCTGTGCTTAAAAGTTGATTCACTTCATCAATTTGATAAAAATGCTGGCATTGGCTTGGCAAAGAAAAGGTATGAAAAGATTGCAGGGACTGAGCCACAAAACGCCTCAAAGGTTACCGGTAACTAATCGCATTAGTGTAACCTATCGTCGCAAAATACGCATTAGATTGTAAAAATCACTCAACCCACTGCACTAATCATGTTATAAAACGGGCTCTTTTTCATTTCCGTTCCAGGGTTATTATGAAGTTTAAACCATTACTTTTAAGTCTTGCTATGGCCGGTGCTTGCTCTCAAGCAACTGCAGATGCAATCAGCCAGCACACTTACGCAAACTTAGATGACGTAACAACCACTCACCTACTACTAGATTTAGATGTTGATTTTGATGACAAACAACTAGAAGGTTTTGTTGAGCACACGCTAGATTGGCACAATGCAACAAGCAAAACACTGGTACTTGATACACGCGATTTAGATATCGACAAAGTAATGTATCAAGATCAAAAAGGCAGCTGGCACAAAGCTGACTTCACCCTTGCTGCACGTGATGACGTGAAGGGCTCAAAATTAACAATTAAATTTAAAAGCCAAGCGGTTAAAGCACGTATTTACTACAACAGCCGCCCAGAAGCTTCAGGTTTACAGTGGTTAACACCAGAGCAAACAGCCAGTAAGTCACACCCATTTATGTACAGCCAATCACAAGCAATTCATGCTCGTAGTTGGATCCCAGTACAAGATACGCCAGCAATGCGCGTAACCTACTCGGCACGTATTCACACTCCTAAAGACATTCGTGCGGTAATGAGTGCTGATAACAAAGATGCACTTTATAAAGACGGCGATTACCTATTTAATATGCCACAACCAATTTCGCCATACTTAATCGCAATTGGTGCAGGTAATTTAGAATTTAAAGCCATGTCTAAGCAAACGGGTATCTTTGCTGAGCCAACAATTTTAGATGCATCAGTTGCTGAGTTTAACGATACGCAAGCGATGATCGATAAAACTAACGCGATGTATGGCGAATACGCATGGGGTCGTTATGACTTATTAATGCTACCGCCAAGCTTCCCATTTGGTGGCATGGAAAACCCACGTTTATCATTCATCACACCAACGGTTGTTGCTGGCGATAAAAGCTTAGTAAACCTAATTGCTCACGAGCTTGCTCACTCTTGGTCTGGTAACTTAGTAACTAATGCGACGTGGGAAGACTTATGGCTAAACGAAGGTTTCACGTCTTACGTTGAAAACCGCATTATGGAAGAAGTGTTTGGTCGTGACCGTGCAGTTATGGAACAAGCGCTTGATGCAGCCGGCTTACGTGCATTACTTAAAACTCTACCAGCACCAGATACGCGTCTTAACTTAAAACTTAATGGCCGCGATCCTGATGATGCATTTAGCTCAGTGCCTTACACTAAAGGTCAGCTTTTCTTAATCTATCTAGAAAACAAATTTGGCCGTGATAAGTTTGACCCATTCGTAAAGGGTTACTTTGACCAATTTGCGTTTAAGTCTCTTACAACAGCGCAATTTGTTACTTACTTAAAAGCTAACTTGATCGAAAAATATCCAGGCGTTGTGAGCATGGATAAAGTTAATGAGTGGATCTTTGAGCCTGGTTTACCAAGCGATGCTCCTAACCCAACGTCTGATGCCTTCGATAAAGTTGATGCTGAAACCAAAACATGGTTAAACGGTGAGATCAGTGCAGCCCAGTTACCAACAGCGGATTGGTCAGTTCACGAATGGCTACACTTTTTGAATAACCTACCTCGCGATTTAAGCATCGAAAAAATGACTGAGCTTGATAATCAATTCAACCTAACACAGTCAACTAATGCAGAGCGTGCTTTCGCATGGTTTATGCTAGCGGTAGGTAATGGTTATCAACCAATTTACCCAGCGCTTGATGAACACCTATCAGGCATCGGTCGTCGTAAATTAATTGTGCCACTCTATAAAGCACTTATTAAAAACGGTAAAAAAGACTGGGCGCATGATGTGTACTTAAAAGCACGTCCGGGTTACCACCCACTTGCACAAGGTACTGTTGACGACTTATTTGCAAAGTAAGTCATCAAACACAAAAAAGGCGCTGCAATCAGCGCCTTTTTTAATTATTTTATTAGTTACTTACTTTTTGTAAGAACGCACGGCGCTCTTCAGGGCTTGCTTGTTGCCACCAAAACTCAAGCATCGCAGCCGCACTTGGCATATTTTTCAAACCCGCTTGTCCGCCGGGTACTTTTGCAGGCAATGTGACAGGGACTGCAGTCGCAGGCTTGTTGCTTGTAGCAGCAACTGGGGCACTGGCTACAGCTTGTGCAGGCGCGCTAGCTGCACGATAGCTAACTATCGATAGCGGAACAGCAAGTTCACTGCCCTTGGCTTTTAAGCTTACTTGCGGTGATTCAGCAAACACTTCTGCAGCAACAGCATTACTGGCACGATTAAACACTAGGTCATAGTCTTTGCCACTCTCTACCGTAAGCTCAACCCAAAATGGCTCTGACTCAACAACTTGATGGTCATCATAACCTTGCTCGTAAAGATCGGTATATTTCATCTTCACTTGGTAGGTACCAGGAGCAAGCTCAACATCGTCAACACGACTGAAAAACGACTGTTCAATTAGGCGCTCTCCAACTTGTAAGGGTACAAACTCTTCGGGAAAGTGAATAGTCTCAGCTACACTGCTGAAACTATTAAATAGCATTAACGCACTACTCAGTAATACTAACTTACGCATGTTCACTCCTTGGTTGTTCAACTTGCGGCAGTTTCAGTTTGACACTGCAAATAAAGTTTGTCATTAGTGGACGGTCATTTAACCACATTTATAAGAGAGCTAAGTATGAGCCAAGAGACTATTTTTACAAAGATTATTAACCGAGAGATCCCTGCTGATATTGTTTATGAGGACGATCTATCTTTAGCTTTTAAAGATATTAACCCACAAGCCCCTTTTCATGTGCTGATCATCCCAAAAACGCCAATAGCGACGATTAATGATGTTACGGAGGAAAACTCAGCTTTAGTCGGTCACTTATATGTAGTTGCTGCAAAACTCGCTAAACAATTTGGCTTTAGTGAAGACGGATTTCGCGTCGTAATGAACTGTAATGACCACGGCGGACAAACTGTGTACCATATACACCTACACATGTTAGCAGGTAAAGAAATGGGCTGGCCTCCATATCAGGACAAGAAAAAAACAGCAATCTAATACTTTGATATGTAAACAAGTGTAAAAAGTAGCACAAACATATTATTTTTGGCTATAATAAATATATATCAGTTAGTTAACATATTGCGATTAGTTAACTAACTGTAATTTTTGACACAAAACAGACACAAACTGTACTTTTCCTGCACAACTCTCAGAAATTTCTAATACGAAAGGGGTGGATTGCGTGATAGGATTTAACTGTCAACTTTATTCAAGAGTGTATATATATGAGTAGTTCAGCCTTTTTATTATTAGATCCAGAGCCAATTAACACTATTGGCATTAACGTATTAGAGCCATTGTTAAAAACACAAGGACTAGCAGTGACATCTGGTACTGATATCTCTGAAGTACCAGAAGGAACACGCTTGTTATTTATTGAAACGTCAAGCACAGATCCGTGGGGCAAGTTAAAAGAGCAGCTAGTTAATTTACGATTAAAATGCGATATCGTGCTGTTTAACCTAGATGAAAATCCTGAACTTGCAAACCGTGCTCTATTAAGTGGTATTCGTGGTGTGTTTTACACAACAGATAATGCTGATGTGTTAATGAAAGGCATTCGTTTATTACTTGAAGATCAACTATGGTATCGCCGCGACATCATGTGTAATGCACTAAATCGTATGTTGCAGTTCAATAAAGACGCACTCCACAAATTGACAGATGGTGACATCGAACCGGTTAAACTTACTAAACGTGAAAAAGCAATTATCTCACTAATGAGTAAAGGTTCGAAGAATAAAGAAATTGCTGAAGACTTAAGCATCAGCCCACATACAGTTAAAACTCACTTATATAGTGCATTTAGAAAAACTAAATGTCGTAACCGTATCGAGCTATTGTCTTGGGCACAGCAGAATATTCCAGACGAAATTCGCTAAACTAAACAAAACATCCTACAAGTTAAAACAGACGCAGCCGCGTCTGTTTTTGTTTCTGGTTGCTAAACATTGTAATTGACTTTATGCTCAAACTGATTGCAAAACACCGGAAATACAATGCTCGACTCAGCCACTTTATATTACGCCAGTGCTGCCATGATGGCAGTGATGACTCTTCTTAATTACCTTACATGGCGAACCAATAATAATACTCCGGGCACCTTACTCTATATTTTCTACCCTCTAGTGATGTTTGCATCGGTAATGAGTTTTGCACTGCATGGTCATATCAATAATATTGCCAGTGTTGCTATCGCAAACACCCTACTCTTTAGTGCTTCCATTATTCATGTACTTGCGATTTGCCAATTTTTAAATGCCAAATGCGTTGGCTTTAAAACCTTTGTTGCGATAACGGTGGCACTCGCGATTACCATGATTTACCTTGCCACTGATAGCGCAGAGTTACGTAGTCGAATTTTGGTTTCTGATCTTCAGCATATAGTTGAAGCCTTGTTTTTACTGGCATTATTTATTCGAAATGGCCGTAAAAGTTACCCTAATGGCAGCATTGTCTACATTTTAATTCTCAGCATTATTCTGGCTATATTTACAGGCCGAACCTTAATGATGGGAGATGTCACAACAGCAAGCTTATTGTCAGCGGATTGGTTTAGTATCACTTTATTTATTAATGGTGTTATTGCGCCGATGTTTTATGCAACTGGTATGGCACTATTATGTAATGAACGCCGCGAACAAAACCTCAATCAGTTAGCAGAAAAAGCTCATAAAGACTTAGAAATTCGTGGTTTATTCCTATCAACTATTAGCCATGAAATACGTACACCGTTAAATGGCATTTTGGGTAGTGCACAGCTAATCATGAACCAGTCGAGTGACCCACGTGACAAACCTTATTGCGAAGCAATAATTAACTCAGCTGAGTCGCTAAACTTACTGGTAGATAAAGTACTCGATTACGCTAGCCTTGATCAGCGTGATGAAGCGCTCTACGAAGAAGACGTCGAGTTTAAAACCTGGCTCAATAACCTGTGTCTTTTACTCAGCCCTTTAGCAGAGCAAAAACATTTAAAGTTTGAACTTATATACAACTTGCCCGATCAAGCATGTTATTACTGCGACCAACAAAAGCTCAGACAAGTTATTATTAACTTAGTAGGTAATGCGATTAAGTTTACCGACCAAGGAGCCGTAAAAATCCAAGTAAAATTGCTCAATGAAGGGCAATTAGATCACCTTGTTCGCATTAGTGTTATTGACTCAGGACCTGGTATTGAAGATGAAGAAATTGCATACCTGACAGAACCTTATGTTCAAAGCAGCGCAGGTAAAGAAAAAGGTGGTACAGGCCTTGGCTTAGCAATCACCAGCCGCTTACTGGAAAAGTTAGGCAGCAAGCTCAATATTGAGAGTGAACTTAATAAAGGCAGTACTTTCAGCTTTGATATTCCACTTGCCATTGGCGAGCTTAGCCTTGTTGAACAGCGCCACCAATCAAAAGATTATGTTACTGGCCTAGACGTGTTATTAGTTGAAGACCTCGATTTAAATCAGAAAATTGCCATTGAGTTCATGGCAGATGATGAGCACAAAATTAAGCTGGCAAAAGATGGGACAAGTGCCATTGAATTGATGCAAAAACATCATTTTGATGTGGTGTTACTCGATATGAACTTGCCTGATTTAACAGGCCAAGAAGTGCTGAAAAAGCTAAAAAATATCGACCATTTAAACCAGCGAACCCCGGTGTTAGCGTTCACCGCGAGCCTTAGCCCTGATGAAATAAAAGAATACTTAGCACTTGGCATCAAAGATATTGTTGGCAAACCAATTAAGCAACAAAAACTACGCCAAGCACTTAGTGATTCACAAAGTAATCAAGCAGCAAGCATTGCTGTTGAGCTGCGCGATACACTCTATGATGAAACAGCCGCAGCAACTCTTGTCAGCTCATTCAGTGAAGACGAAGTGTCATCGATTTACAACGAATTTGTATTGTCAGCCAGAAACAAACTGATCCGCTGCCAACAGCTCGTCGAGGGTGATAAAGAGCAGTGCATCAAGCTACTGCACCGCCAAGCCAGCACCGCTTTACAACTAGGCTTTAACCGCTATGGTTTAGAGCTTAAGAAAATCGAGCGCAAACTGCTCGACAACAAGCCTTTAAAGGAATCACTTACCGACGCATTAGTCCTATGGCAAGAAAGCCTACAAGCCTACTTAAAGCATGTTAGAAGTGAATTAGCATAGGAGCTCCGAACTCCCCAAATAAATTTGATCCAAATCAACTATTAAATCGCCTTATTTAGCATCAGGAAAATAGCTTGATCTGGATCATATCAGCCGCCCTCAAGCCAGCCTATGATTAACTCATAGACATTAGGAGGCACAACCATGAACGTATTCTTCAGAGATTTTTTTAGCGACCCAGTTTTATTTATGTCATTCGGCATTTTGGCAGTTGTTATCGTTTTATGCCTTTTCTATGTTGGTTTCTTCATTAAGAAAATACACGACGCAGAAGTTCCTAAGTAAGAATTAAGCACGACGCACAAAGCCCCTATCCAATTTATTGTTTAGGGGCTTTTTATTTGCAGTTAGCTAAAACCCTGTAGCTGTTCTCAAAAAGCAAAAACTTGCTACAATAGGCGCTTATTTTGTTTCGAAAGTGTCAGCTATGTTACCTGAGTTTAAGCCTGCGTGGTGGATGCGCAATCGCCATTTACAAACCATAATGCCGCGCTTTTTTCGCCCTTTTCATAATACCCGCTACGACTTATCGACAATCGATACTCCAGATGGCGACTTTTTAGAACTGGCTTGGGCAACACCTCATAACGAGCAAGCACCCCTCGCTATTGTATTGCATGGTTTAGAAGGCAATATAAACAGCTTTTATGCTAAAGGCATGATGAAAAAGCTTAAACAACAAGGCTTTGCTGTTGTATTGATGCATTTTCGAAACTGCTCGCGCGAAGTTAACCGTTTAGCACGTGCTTATCACAGCGGCGAAACAGAAGACCTGCGCTTTTTCATCAACCACCTTAAGAGTAAATTTCCAAAACGTCCGTTATTTGCCGTGGGCTTTTCGTTAGGTGGTAATGTACTGGCAAAGTATTTAGGTGAGCAAGGTACTAAATCGAACTTAACAGGCGCAGCCGTTGTGTCTGCACCATTTGACTTGTCATCATCTTGCGAAGTTATTCGCAAAAGCTTAGGTAAGATTTATCAAAAGTATTTGCTCGACCGTATGAAAAAGTCGATGCAAAGAAAGCTGCCACAAATCGAACAGCAAATTAGCCTAACGCCAGAAAAGCTCATGGCGATTGATGACTTATGGCAATTCGATAATATGCTCACGGCACCATTGCATGGCTTTGCCGGTGCTGAAGATTACTATCAGCAAGCGAGTGCAAAACCATTTTTAAAAAGCATTGCAACACCTACGCTGATTGTGCACGCAAAAGATGACCCGATGTTATCAATAAAAGCCGTGCCAGATAGCTTAGATGTGAGTGAACATGTTACGCTGCGCATCTCAGAACAAGGGGGCCATGTCGGATTTATTAGCGGTAAAAACCCTTTTAAGCCCGAATATTGGCTTGAACGAATTGTTCCTGAGTATTTTCAACAATTAGTTAAAAAAGAGCAGTTATGATCATTCCCCACGAACGCCTCGATAAAGAGACTCTGTATAATTTAATCGAAAGTTATGTTTTACGTGAAGGCACTGATTACGGCGAACAAGAATTTAGCATTGAAAGCAAAGTAGCGCAGGTTCATCAACAGCTTAAAAATGGTGAAGCCATGGTGTTTTTTTCTGAGTTACATGAGTCAGTTACGATTATATCTAAAGCTGAATTCATTGCTCTACAAGCTGACCCAGAGTACCAAGCGTCGTTTAACGACTAAACTTGTAAGTTACACTGTAACCCTTCACAATGGCTTTTTAACTTAAAGAGCCATTAAAAAATGAAAAAACTAAGCTCACTGGTTGCTGCAGTTTCTTTGGCCTTAATTGGTCAAGCAAATGCAGATCAGGTTACTGCATCAGATAAAGCCATTAAACTGGCAAAAGACACTATTTTAATCGATACCCATATCGATGTGCCTTACCGTATTCATAATAAGTGGGCTGACGTAACCAAAGCTACAAGCGACGGTGACTTTGATTATCCGCGTGCTGTGCAAGGTGGTTTGAACGCTCCTTTCATGTCAATTTACATTCCTGCAAACCTAGAATTTGAAGGCAAAGGTAAAAGCTATCAATTAGCAAATCAGCTAATCGATTCTATGGAAGCCATTGTGCAACGCGCACCAAGTAAATTCGCTATTGCTGACTCAACTGCCGATATTAAAGAGCAGTTTAAACAAGGTAAAATGTCGATTGCTATGGGCATGGAAAACGGCTCACCTATCGAAGGCGACATTAAAAACCTTAAGCACTTTTATGAGCGTGGCGTACGTTACATCACGCTAGCTCACTCGCAGAGTAACCACATTTCTGATTCATCTTATGATATTCGTCGTAAGTGGAAAGGCCTGAGCCCATTTGGTAAAGAGCTGGTAAAAGAAATGAACAACATTGGTATGCTGGTTGATGTTTCGCATATTTCTGATGATGCGTTTTACCAAGTGATGGAAATTTCAAAGGTACCCGTGATTGCTTCACACTCGTCACTGCGTAAATACACCCCAGGCTTTGAGCGTAATATGAATGACGACATGCTGTTAGCACTTAAAAAGAATGGTGGTGTTATTCAAATTAACTTCGGCTCAAGCTTTGTTACAGCAAAGGCTGGCTCTTGGTACGATCAACTTAAATCAGCAAAGGCTGAAAAGAAAAAAGACGGTACTAAGCTAAGCAAAGATTTTGATGCTGCTTATCGCGCTAAAAACCCGTTTCCATTTGCAAGCTTAGAACAAGTACTTGATCACATTGACCATGTAGTTGAGCTAATTGGTATCGATTATGTGGGTATTGGCTCAGATTACGATGGTGTAGGCGACTCTCTACCTACTGGCTTAAAAGATGTATCTAGCTATCCTAACCTAGTGCAAGGTCTAATGGACCGTGGTTATAGTGATAAAGACATCAAAAAGATTTTAAGTGGTAATATGCTACGTGTATGGCAACAAGCTGAAGCATACGCAAGAGCTCATTAATCGACCTAAACTCTATTTAAAAGCGCAACTAACTAGCTGCGCTTTTTGTTTTTATCATCATAATACCAATCCGCAATAATACTTAATCATTTTGAGGGATTAAACCTGTCGCTATCTGCGTTAAAAATTTCTGATTTAGAACAACTAAATAACGAAATTTTTGCCTTGCTATCAACGAGGTTTTATTGCCTCAAAATAGATCACTTAATTAAGCGAATTGGTATAAGTAATTGATAATACAAATAGCTTGTTTTAATCTGCTGATATTACAAAGCAACTTGGATGATGTGATATGTCGACTTGGCAAGGGAATACTGCGCTGGCATTTGCAAGCATTGCGTTGGGCTTATCAATTTATAGCTACACAAAAGCAAACTCGACTGACAAGCCTATAGTTATTCAGCAAGCAAAACCTAATTTAAAAGAGTTAGCCATTCCAGAGCAAGACAGAGAAAATCTAGTCGCCTTACATGGCTATATTTTAGATCTCGAAACACGCATTCACGAGCTTGAAAATCAAGCGCCAACAATTGATCCTGAGCGACTTTCCTCATTAGTTAAACAAGCAATGGAGCAGCAAGAAAAAGAGCGACGAGTCGAAATCGAAAAAAGAAATCCAGCGCTTGGCTGGCTAAGTAATTTACCTGATGACTACCGCGAACGCATCAAAGCAGACCCACAATATGCCGACAGCTCAATAAATGAAGCACTTGCCACCTTACTGAATTTAAGCAAATCAGAAAATGAGCGCTTAGCAGCCTACGGGCAACTAAAAATGACCCTAAGCATGCTCAGACGCGACTTGGACGACAGCCAAGCAAATGCAGTAATCGATGCCATGATAAGTATTAGCGAATACACAAACGATCCTAAAATTCGTGTCAGTACATTAGAGAATTTATCCCGCCAAAATAACGTCTCACCTAAGCTCGCTGAGCATTTTCAAAAACTGTTACAAACTGATGATAATGATTATGTTCGCAATATTTCTGCCACAGCCCTCATTGGCCAATTTTTCCGCGCCACAAGAGACGGCAACAATAGTTATGCCAGTGATTTAGCAGAACGAATTACCATTCTTGAGAATAGCAGTAATGCAAAGGTTGCCAAAATCATGGCTGAAAACCTAAAAGGCCCACGGTTAAGAGAAGAGATAGATAAAGCGTTGGGGAAATGATTGAAGGTGCTAGGTGCTAGGTGCTAGGTGCTAGGACAAACTAAACCCAGTTTAACCTGAAGTAACTTTTCTTACACTGAAATGAAAGCCCCTTCTCGATCTAATCTGACGTCTGACAGCTGAAAGCTTCCAGCTATTTTTAAAAACAAAAAGCCCCAGCAGATGCCGGGGCTTTTTAGTAAGGAAACTTAATTAAAAATTAAGCTTTCTTTGGACGCTCAACAACGTCTACTAAAGTCCAAGACTTAGTCTTAGAAATAGGAGCACACTCAGAAATAGTAACTACGTCACCAGTTTGAGCTGTGTTGTTTTCGTCATGTACGTGTAGTTTAGTCGTACGTTTGATGAATTTTCCATATACTGGATGCTTCACGTAACGTGCGATAGCAACAGTGAAAGATTTATCCATCTTGTCGCTGATTACACGGCCTTGAAGAGTACGGATTTTATCGCTCATTATTGACCTGCCTTCTGGTTAATAACTGTTTTTACACGCGCGATATCGCGACGTACTGTTCTTAGCGTGTGTGTCTGAGCTAACTGACCAGTGCTTGCTTGCATGCGCAGGTTGAACTGCTCACGAAGAAGTCCTAGAAGTTCAGCATTTAGCTCTTCTACGCTTTTGTCTTTTAGTTCGCTAGCTTTCATTACATCACCGTCCGAGTTACGAAAGTTGTTGTGAATGGTAATTTACGCGCTGCAAGGTTAAATGCTTCACGAGCAAGCTCTTCAGAAACACCTTCCATTTCGTAAAGTACTTTACCAGGTTGAATTTCAGCAACCCAATATTCAACAGAACCTTTACCTTTACCCATACGAACTTCTAATGGTTTGTTCGTAATTGGCTTATCTGGGAATACACGAATCCAGATTTTACCTTGACGCTTTACGTGACGTGTCATAGCACGACGAGCTGCTTCGATTTGACGAGCAGTCATACGGCCACGGCCAGTAGCTTTCAAACCGAAAGTACCGAAGCTTACTTTGTTACCGTTTTGCGCTAAACCGCGGTTGCGGCCTTTGTGCATTTTACGGAATTTTGTACGTTTTGGCTGTAACATTACTCGCTACCTCTACTTAGCACTTTTTTTGGCTTTCTTTGGCGCGCGTTTAGCTGGCTTCTCTTGCTCTTGTACTAGTGGTAAACCACCAATAACTTCGCCTTTGAAGATCCAAACTTTAACACCAATGATACCATAAGTGGTTAAGGCTTCAGAAGTTGCGTAGTCGATATCAGCACGAAGAGTATGTAGAGGTACACGACCTTCACGATACCATTCTGAACGTGCGATCTCAGCACCGCCAAGACGACCGCTAACTTCAACTTTGATACCCTTTGCACCAATGCGCATTGCATTTTGTACCGAACGCTTCATAGCGCGACGGAACATAACACGACGCTCTAGCTGTGACGCAATACCGTCAGCTACTAGTTGTGCATCAAGTTCAGGCTTACGAACTTCAGCGATATTAATCTGAGCCGGAACACCTGCAATCTTAGTTACTGCTTGACGTAGTTTTTCAACGTCTTCGCCTTTTTTACCGATAACAACACCAGGACGAGCTGTGTGAATTGTTACACGGATAGATTTAGCTGGACGCTCGATAACGATTTTAGACACAGAAGCCGCTTTTAATTCCTTAGTAAGGAAAGTACGTACTTTGTGATCGCCAAAAAGCTGATCAGAGAAATCTTTTGAATTCGCGTACCAGGTAGAAACCCAAGGTTTAGAGATACCTAGGCGAATACCAGTAGGATGAACTTTTTGTCCCATTACTTATACTCCTAGCTATCTGAAACCACAACAGTGATGTGGCTTGTACGCTTAAGGATGCGGTCTGCGCGTCCTTTAGCACGTGGCATAATACGCTTCATTGTTGGACCATCGTCCACAAAGATCGTAGTTACACGAAGCTCATCAATGTCAGCACCTTCGTTATGCTCTGCGTTAGCAATAGCAGACTCAAGTACTTTTTTAACTAATACAGCCGCTTTTTTAGGGCTGTACGCCAGGATTTCTAGAGCGCGATCAACCGGAAGTCCGCGGATCTGATCTGCAACTAGACGTGCTTTTTGCGCCGAACCAGAGGCGAATTTATGTTTAGCTAATGCTTGCATTTATCATTCCCCTCTTAACGTTTCTTCGCTTTCTTATCCGCAGCGTGACCGCGGTAAGTACGAGTTGGTGCAAATTCACCTAGTTTGTGACCGATCATTTCGTCTGTGATGAACACAGGAACGTGCTGACGACCATTATGGACAGCGATGGTCAATCCGATCATGTTAGGTATGATCATTGAACGACGGCTCCAAGTTTTAATTGGCTTCTTGTCACCGCTTTCCAACGCTTTCTCTACCTTCTTCAGCAAGTGTAGGTCAATAAAAGGACCTTTCTTGAGAGAACGTGGCATGGCTATTCCTCAACTATTATTTAGTACGACGACGTACGATAAATTTATCAGTACGCTTGTTCTTACGTGTCTTAGCACCTTTAGTCGGCTTACCCCATGGAGACACAGGATGACGACCACCAGATGTACGACCTTCACCACCACCGTGCGGGTGATCTACCGGGTTCATGGCAACACCACGAACTGTCGGACGGATACCACGCCAGCGATTTGCACCAGCTTTACCTAGTGAACGAAGCATATGCTCAGAGTTGCCTACTTCACCAAGTGTTGCGCGACAGTCAGCTGGAACTTTACGAACTTCGCCAGAACGAAGACGTAGAGTCACGTATTGACCTTCACGAGCAAGGATTTGAACGTATGCACCAGCAGAACGTGCGATTTGCGCGCCTTTACCTGGTTTTAATTCTACGTTGTGAACAGTCGAACCTACAGGTATGTTACGCATTGGTAACGTGTTACCAGCTTTGATTGGTGCATCAATACCAGATTGGATTGAATCACCAGCTTTTAAACCTTTAGGTGCAATGATGTAACGACGCTCACCGTCTGCATATAATACAAGAGCGATGTTTGCGCTACGGTTTGGATCATACTCTAGACGCTCAACAACAGCTGGAATGCCATCTTTAGTGCGTTTAAAGTCGATTACACGGTAATGATGCTTATGACCACCACCGATATGACGAACCGTGATACGACCTTTGTTATTACGACCACCAGACTTAGAGTTTTTCTCTAGTAGTGGTGCGTAAGGTTTACCCTTATGTAGATCTGGGTTAACCACTTTAACCAGGTGACGACGACCCGCAGAAGTTGGTTTACACTTTTGAAGTGCCATAATTCTAACTCCCCTTATTACTCGGCGCCGCCGACAAAGTCTAGCTCGCTACCTTCTTTAAGAGTAACGTAAGCTTTCTTCCAGTCTGAACGACGACCGAAACGCATGCCAGTACGTTTTGTTTTACCCTTAACGTTTAGTGTGCGAACACCAGTTACTTCTACTTCAAAAAGCTTTTCTGCTGCAGCTTTGATTTCAGCTTTAGTTGCATCAGAAGCTACTTTGAAAACAATCGTGTTGTTCTCTTCAGCAGCGATAGTGCTTTTTTCAGAGATGTGTGGAGCAAGGATCACTTTTAAAAGACGTTCTTCACGGATCATGCTAGCGCCTCCTCAAGTTGCTTAACAGCAGCAGCTGTAATAAGTACCTTATCGAAAGCGATTAGGCTTACAGGATCGATACCAGCTACATCACGCGTGTCAACCTTGTATAGGTTACGTGCCGATAAGAAAAGATTCTCATCTACTTCTTCAGTCACGATTAGAACATCTTTAAGCTCAAGTTCTTTAAGCTTAGAAACTAGTTCTTTAGTTTTTGGTGCTTCAAGACCAAACTGCTCAACAACGATTAAACGCTCTTGACGAACTAATTCAGATAAGATGCTTTTGATCGCACCGCGGTACATTTTACGGTTTACTTTTTGGCTGTGATCTTGTGGTTTAGCTGCGAAGCTAACGCCACCTGAACGCCAAATTGGGCTACGAATTGTACCAGCACGTGCACGGCCAGTACCTTTTTGAGACCATGGTTTTTTACCACCACCGCTAACTTCAGAACGTGTCTTCTGAGCACGAGTACCTTGACGAGCACCTGCTGCGTAAGCAACAACTACTTGGTGTACTAATGCTTCGTTAAACTCACGTCCAAAAGTAGCTTCAGAAACTTCAAGAGCGCCAGAAGCGTCTTTAATTGCTAATTCCATCACTAAATCTCCAGGACTTATGCTTTAACAGCTGGTTTAACGATAACGTCACCGCCGATAGCGCCAGGTACTGCACCTTTAACTAAAAGCAAGTTACGCTCAGCGTCAACGCGAACTAGTTCTAAGTTTTGAGTCGTTACACGCTCAGCACCCATGTGACCGGCCATTTTCTTACCTTTAAACACCTTACCAGGTGATTGGTTTTGACCGATTGAACCAGGAGCACGGTGAGATAGAGAGTTACCGTGAGTAGCGTCTTGCATGCTGAAGTTCCAGCGCTTAACACCACCTTGGAAACCTTTACCTTTAGAAGTACCGGTTACGTCAACTTTGTTGATTTCGTTGAATAATTCAACAGTAAGCTCAGCGCCTACTTCAAAATCGCCTTCACCACCATTTAGGCGGAATTCCCACAGACCGCGACCCGCTTCAACACCAGCTTTAGCGAAGTGACCCGCTGCTGCTTTGTTTACACGGCTTGCTTTTTTAGTGCCTGCGGTTACTTGAAGCGCGTTATAACCGTCAGTTGCTTCAGATTTGATCTGAGCAATGCGGTTAGGTGTCGCTTCGATAACTGTCACAGGGATAGATACACCATCTTCAGTGAAGATACGTGTCATACCCACTTTACGACCGACTAGACCTAATGCCATTTTCCTAAAACCTCTCTAATCTTCCGATTAACCCAGGCTGATTTGAACATCAACACCAGCAGCAAGATCTAAACGCATTAGAGCGTCAACAGTCTTGTCAGTTGGTTCTACGATGTCGATCAGACGTTTATGGGTGCGGATTTCGTACTGATCACGCGCGTCTTTGTTAACGTGCGGTGAAGTTAGTACAGTAAAACGTTCAAAGCGTGTAGGTAGTGGGATTGGACCACGTACTTGTGCGCCAGTGCGTTTCGCAGTTTCCACGATTTCCGCCGTTGATTGGTCAATCAAACGGTGGTCAAAAGCTTTTAGGCGAATACGAATGCGTTGATTTGACATTCTTAAACCTCAATATAAAGAGCATTTAAAAAGAGCATAAAAAAACGACCGAAACAATCTTAATAACTAAGATGTCGGCTGCTTTCTTATATCTACGATGAATTCCAAATCGGAATTCCTGTTTATTAGCTTGAAATCCAAGCTTAATCTTTCCTTCCAAGTTCCCGAGGGAATTTTGAAAGCCTGCGTATTATAGATAGATTGGTGATAAATGCAACAACTATTTTGAAAATCTCAAAGGTCTAAATTAAATTTTGTTTAATTTTCGAACTTTATCAATAACATTAGCGTCTTTAAATTATACTTGTGCGAGTAAAGAGGCTAGAAAATCGCTTTTAAATGGTCAGTCCAGTTAATAATTGTTATTCTATGCCGCTTATTTTTGACCACACTCGGTCTATTTAATATCTACTAATAACTTTGGTGAGTTGATGCGTATCATTAATCGTTGTTTAAATTTCATTTCTGCCGGTATGAACCGCTTGTTTGTAAAAAGTAAGGTACTGCCAGAAAATCCGATTGAACAATACAATCTAAACCCAGCCAACCCTACTTTTTATATTGTTAGGTTAAATGCACGCTCTGATTTAGCGGCACTGGCAAGGGTATGTAAAAAATACGGCTTACCTAACCCGACCGAAGAGCAGTTATTAGGTAATGCAGAACTTGATCGCTTTATAGGTATTCAAAACCCACCACCGCTATTTGGTAATAAAAGCAAACCAAGCAATGCCCTGCAGCAAGGCAAACAAATTATTGACCACCTGATGCAATCAGGTGAGAAAAACGTCCAAGTGATCCCGGTGACTATTTTATGGGGCCGAAACCCAGGCAAAGAAAAGCCTGGTTTAGGTACTTTGGTGTCTCATTCATTAACACCCAGCTGGTTTCGTAAATTCTTTGTGTTGCTATTTTCTGGGCGCGATAATTTTATCCGCTTTAGTCAGCCGCTCGATTTATCGTTATTGGTCAATGAAAAAGCTGAGGTTGATGAGCTACCGCATAAACTATTACGTGTAGCCCGCGTGCACTTTCGTCGTCAAAAATTGGCAGCGACAGGCCCGAAAATGCCATCACGTGAGCAGCTATTTAATTCGCTACTTGCCTCACCAACAATAAAAAAAGCAATTCAAATAGAAGCGAAAGAAAAAAACATCAGCCAAGAGCAAGCTCGCCAAAATGCGCTGAAGCTACTTGATGAGATTGCCGCCAATTATAGCGATGCCACCATTCGTGTTGCAGACCGTATTTTAACTTGGCTGTGGAATAAGCTTTATAACGGGATTGATATTAAGTTTTCTGAGCAGGTGCATGAGCTTACAGATAAAGGCCACGAAATTATCTATATGCCATGTCACCGATCGCATATGGATTACTTATTGCTGACCTATTCTATTTACCATTTAGGGTTAGTTCCGCCACATATCGCTGCGGGTATTAACTTAAACTTCTTCCCAGCAGGGGGGATTTTCCGTCGCAGTGGTGCTTTCTTTATTCGCCGCTCATTCGCGGGCAATAAACTGTATTCGTCAGTATTTAAAGAGTACCTGAGCCAGTTATTTATCAAAGGTTATTCAGTAAAGTTTTACACTGAAGGTGGTCGTAGCCGTACTGGTCGCTTGTTACCGCCAAAAACAGGTATGCTCGCTATGACATTACAAGCTATGTTACGCGGCATTGATCGCCCTATTTCGATTGTGCCTGTATACATTGGTTATGAGCACGTAATGGAAATTAATACTTACTTAAAAGAGCTTGCCGGTAACGATAAAAAAGGTGAGTCGGTATTAGGTATCTTTAAAGCAATTAAAAACCTGAAAAACTATGGTCGTGGTTATTTAAACTTTGGCGACCCTATATCGATAAACCAATACCTCAATGATCAACAACCTGATTGGCGAGAATCGATCCACCCAACCGACGTGCAAAAACCACAATGGCTTGGACCGCAGGTCGCTAACCTCGCTGATAAGGTAATGGTTAATATTAATAGCGCCGCTGCACTCAATGCAGTGAATCTACTTGCGATGATTTTACTGGTAAATGATAAGCACGCGTTAAGTAAACCTAAGCTGATTGCTCAGCTAGAGTTTTATTTACATTTACAGCGTAGCGCAAGCTACAGCGAAAAGGTGACCACACCAGACGAAAGCGCCGAGCAGCTATTAGAGCATGCACTTAAACTTAATAAGTTTGATGTGATAAGTGACGAGTTTGGTGAAATTATCGCGATTAACGATAAAGAAAAAACACTATTCAACTACTACCGTAATAACGTGTTGCACTTATTTGCAGTACCGAGCTTATTGGCGCTGCATTTATTCAAAGCACATCAAACTACCATGGCTGATTGCCAAGCCTTGATTGCACGTTTTTATCCGTTGTTTGCCAAAGAGTGGTTCTTACACGAGCTAGATGAAAACTACATTACTCGCGTACTCGCAAGCTTCGTTGATCAAGACCTGATTGAAATTGATGGCGATAATATCAAGATCACTAACAGCAACGATTGCTTAGCGAAACTCGAAATGCTCGGTCGTGCCCTAAGCTTAACACTACAACGCTACGCTATCGTGGTTGGTTTTATTCAAACTAGCAGTGGTATTGAGCGTGAAGAACTTGAACATGAAAGCCAAGTGTTAGCAGAGCGCTTAGGCACCTTGCACGGCATTAAAACCCCTGAGTTCTTCGACAAAAAAGTACTTATTGGTTTTATTTCAAGCTTGCGAGAGCAAAAGCTAATTACCGAAACAGAGCAAGGCCTAACGGGCAGCAATGAGCTGTGTGAAGTGTATTTATATCTTAAAGCATTGCTGCCAGCACGGGTCTGGCAGTCAATTGACGATATAGTGCAAAGCCAAGCTCAGCACGTAAAAGATTAACGCTGACGCATGACCCCTTCTTGGATCGTTGAGGCAACCAAATTGCCTTGACGGTCAAAGAACTGACCTCGCACCAAACCACGACCCGAGCTCGCACTTGGGCTATCAATCGAATATAAAATCCAATCGTCTAGTCTAAACGGGCGGTGAAACCACATTGCATGGTCAATTGTTGCAACCTGCATATTCGGCTGCATAAACGATACGCCGTGCGGCTGTAATGCAGTTGGTAAAAATTCAAAGTCAGATGCGTACGCAAGTAAGTAATTATGAATGCGCTGATCGTCAGGCATCTCGCCATTAGCTTTAAACCAAATATGCTTAACTGGCTCCATCACTTGTGGTTTGAATGGGTTATGAAAAGTCACAGGGCGCATTTCAATTGGCACTTCACGAATGAACTTATTTCGAATTGGTTCAGGAATAAGCTCTGCATTTGCTTGGTAAAATTCAAGCGATGACTTTAGTTCTTCAGGCTGAGGTACATCAGGCATCTGCGCTTGGTGTGATAAGCCCTCTTCTTCACCTTGGAAAGAAGCAGTCATGTAAAAAATCGGCTTACCATATTGAATTGCTTTTACACGGCGAGTACTAAAACTTTTACCATCACGGATATTCTCTACATCATAGACAATCGGCTTTGCAGCATCACCTGGGCGCAAAAAGTAAGAGTGTAAAGAGTGAACAATACGACCTTGTGGTAATGTTTCTTTTGCAGCAGATAGGGCTTGGCCCATTACTTGGCCGCCGAATACAGCTCTAAACCCTAAATCTTGGCTTTGCCCGCGATATAAGCCTTGCTCTATCTCTTCTAACGACATTAATGACAGTAGGTCATCTAATACTTGGCTCATTTATTTATCCTCAATCCCGACAAGCGTTTAATGATACTATAGACTAATTGGAAGTAAATCTTTGTAAGAGCACCTTATTATGGCTTATTGGCTTTTTAAAACCGAACCCGATGCATTTTCAATTGATGATCTAAAAAACGCACCTGAGCAAACCTCTATGTGGGATGGCGTGCGGAATTATCAAGCTCGCAACTTTCTTCGCGATGGTATCAAGCACGGTGACTTGGTGATGATTTATCATTCAAGTTGTAAACAGGTGGGTGTTGCAGGTATCGCTTTGGTGACTCGCGAAGCCTATGCCGACCCAACACAGTTTGATTTAAATAGCGATTACTACGACGCCAAAGCAACCGCTGATAACCCGCGCTGGTTTGTGGTCGATGTGCAATACCAATCACACCTTAAAAAGCTAGTTAGCCTGCAAGCGATTAAAGCCAATCACTCAATTACCGAAATCGCCCTTAAAAAAGGTGGCCGATTGTCAGTAATGCCAGTCACCGAACATGACTGGCAACAGATCATAGCAATGAGCGAAAGCTAAGATTCTAAAATGGAAGCCATTTTTAATTAGCTGCTATTTTTGCTATAATTTTGCCCCTTTATTTTAGAGGTAACGTGGGGGATGTATGAAATTATTGTATTGGTTAGAGGAATGGACCAACCTCCAACGCGATGAGCAACAAAGCCTTGTCCCTATGACTGGCGGTGATTTGCTCGGCGATGTTTATGTGAAATACCATATCATTGATGCCAATAAGCCCCTGCTAATTACCTTCTCTCCTGCTGGAACAAATTATCAAGAGCATGATATTAATGATGATTTTTCGCCTTGGGCTTATAAGCTCGCGAAAAAGCAAGATGTAAATATCATCGCCTTTCAACATTTAGGCATTAGCAACTGGTTTAGGCACCGTAATCTGTTGTTTTTCATTGAGCAGCTAGCACCACTGATTGGCGGCTTCAAAGAACGATTAGGCTACGGTTTGAGCCGAGGAGGCTTTGCCGTTGGCGCCTTTGCCAATCTATTAAAGCTTGATAAAGTTTTACTCTTTCACCCTGTTAGCACAAAAAATAAAGAAAAAGCGCCATGGGATGATCGTTCAAGTACCGACATCGCGCAAAAATTTGATTGGAACGGTGATTACCACGATTTAGATTTAGGTCATGCAAAGGGTTATATTATTTACGACCCAACTAATCGCATCGACCGAGCTCATGCTAAACGCTACCCTCAACTAACCCATTTACGCGTGTTTGGTATGGGTCATAGTATTCATGCAACATATTTAAATAAGTTTGGTTTTTATAAAGATGTTGCTGTTGATTTTATTAGCCACCAGCAAGTTGATATAGCTCAGTTCCGCCAGCAAACAAAAACGCTGCGCTTTAAAGAAGACTATTATCGTCGCCTAAATAAGGCAAATAAGAGTTCACCACATCGATTAGCCTTACTGAGCACCGCGCATACAATTTTAGCTGAAGAAAAAGCTGAGCATATACAAGAGCAAAAGAATGCAATTGATGTGCAACCGCTGATTGATGTTGCAATCAAACATCAAGATGAACACCCAAACGATGCTATTAAGGTCTTAGAAGTGGCTCAGCAACTCTCACCCGATGATCCTGTGATAGATCATAAACTAAAACAGTTGAAGTGATACAGCTGCTGTAAGCTTAAGGTGTAAGTTAACCCTTAGGTTTTACTTTACGGTGTTTTTTGACCCGCCCGTGTTTAGGGATGATTGTTAAATACATTACCAAAGCTAACCACGAAAAGAAGATGATACCTATTAACCAAGCATTCTTTTCGTGGCCTTGTGTGCGTTTACTATTGAGCACAATGACCACAGGTAAAATGTAGGCACTGAGTACAATAATTAAAAACACAACTTCATTCATAGCTCATCAAACCAACGCAGACCAATCAACTTCGTCACTCAAAACACGCTCCGCAGCAATATAATGCAAAATATCTCCCTCACTTACTACATAATCAAGTGGCGGGTTTAAGTCCATATTTTTTGCACTCAAATTATGTGCAACACCCAGCAGTATAGCATCGTGACTATATTTAAAGTGATGAAACAGCTTGCCAAATTCCATTGCTTGCACGCCTTTTGGGATAGGTAAACTAAACTGAGTATCCCCATGTAGTGTCGATAACAGCTCTTCTTGCACACGACTTGAACCTGGGTCTTGCATTGAACGCACTAATATCTCGGCTGATTTGGCACTGCTACATTCAACATTGTGGCAATGCTCATGTAGCATTTCGATTTTAGTTTCATCATCAAAGTGCGCACTAATGTGGCACTGTTCATTGACCAACTTGCTAATGCGCAGGGCTGTTGTAAACGTTTGGTCATCGTCTTGGCCATCAATGATAACTTTGTCGGCGCGATCAATGGCAATTCTTTTCAACTCATCTAAATCAGTAAAGCTACTTAGACGAGCAAAATCAACCATTGGATTTGCTAAAAACGGATGTTCCATTTGTTCAGTAACCGCCAATAAAATACGACGATCTAAGCGTTTATGATCGGCCAAGATATAGTCAACCATCTTTTTAGTACGTGTATCGTGCCAACCAAAGATAATAATGTGATTGTTTATATGTGCGAAACTTTTATCACCCGTCATAGCGCGCCTAATTAAATAAGTTACTGTTTGCCCTGTTTTTCCTAACAGAACGCCAAATAATGCTAAACCAAAAGGTATTTGCAGTAATGCGACGATCCAACGGCCAAGCTCAGTGCTAGCACTAAAATCGCCATAGCCAACTGTAGATGTAGTTACTACATAATAATAAAAATAAGTACTAAGTGGTGTGAGCGCTTGCTCTCCTGCAAGCATAAGCAGCCACCAAATAAGTAACATATGCAAAAGCGTAGTAAATACCACAGCCTGCCAACTTACTTGATCAATGTGACTGCGAATAAGTACCACTAAACGATTAAATATATGATGCATAATCCTTGCGATTTATAGTGGAAGAAATTATCGATACGGTACTGTAATGCTTGCATTTTGGCAACTGATGGAAAATTACTAATGCATGTCGATGAAAAATGATAGTAGACTATACTATCTCTGTATTAGGTGTTTAGGGTGAAATATGTCAGGTGTTCTTGCTTCCGTCGATAAGCGTACGCAACTGGTCGGTGAAAACCGCTTAGAGCTTTTACTATTTTACCTACACAGTCGCCACTTATTCGCTCTCAATGTGTTTAAAGTTAAAGAAGTGGTGAAGTTACCGCAAATTAGTAAAATTCCCCATGCACACCCTAAAGTATCAGGGGTCGTAACAATTCGTGGCGAATCAATTCCGGTGATTGATTTGCGCAGAGCGATAAACATGCCTGAAGCTAAACACATCGAAGATACAAACCTCGTTATCACCGAGTACAATCGTACCGTGCAAGGCTTTTTAATTGGTAAAGTTGATCAAATCATCAATATGACATGGTCAGATATCATGCCACCACCAACTGCAATTGGTAAAAATCATTACCTAACAGCCTTAACTAAAGTAAAACGCGATGGCCAAGAGCAGCTGGTTGAAATTATCGACGTAGAAAAAGTGCTCGCCGAAATCGTTGAGTACGAAGTCCAAATATCTGAAGACATTCTAGATAAAAGCATCGTGAACGAGTTTGCAGGCCGCAAAATTCTTCACGCCGATGATTCGCCAACTGCCCGTAAGCAAGTAAGCGATACCTTGTCGCAACTTGGTATCGAAATCATACCTGCTCGTAACGGACTTGAAGCACTCGAAATGCTAAAAGGCTGGGCTGATCAAGGTAAAGATGTTGAGAAAGAATTGCTCATGGTGATCACCGATGCTGAAATGCCAGCAATGGATGGCTACCGTTTAACACACGAAATTCGTAACGACAGCCGCATGAAGAACCTACATATTGTGCTTAATACATCTTTGAGTGGTAGCTTTAACCAAGCTTTAGTTGAGAAGGTTGGTTGTAATGCCTTCTTATCAAAATTCCAGCCAATACTGTTAGTAGAAGAAGTTCAAGCCCGCTTAAAAGCCGTGCTAGAGCAAGATTCACAGTAAGTGCATTTAGCATCAGTTTTTAAAGGCATAAGCTAAAGCAACGACGTCGCAATTTGCCAATCATCGTTAATCATGATTTATTGGCATTATCGATTCGACGACAACAATAAAAACTATGCTAAATCGCGTTGCCAAACCATTCACTAAACTAGTAGAGCGTTATCTACCCGACCCGTTTGTATTTGTTATATTACTCACCTTGCTGAGCTTTATCGTTGCGAGCCTCTTTACGCCGTCAACGCCCACGCAAGTGCTCGCGGCTTGGGGTGGTGGATTTTGGAACCTATTACAATTTGCCATGCAAATGCTGCTAGTGCTGCTAACGGGCTACATGCTAGCGAGCACCCCGGTAATGCGCAGTATACTCAACAAACTCGCGACTCTTGCCAACAGCCCTGCTAAAGCGATCATACTCGTTACTTTCGTGTCTTTATTAGCAAGCTGGCTAAATTGGGGCTTTGGTTTAGTGATTGGCGCTTTGTTCGCCAAGGCAATTGCGAAGCAAACCCGCGTAGATTACCGTTTGTTAGTGGCCAGTGCCTATTCGGGCTTTATTGTTTGGCATGGCGGCTTAGCCGGTTCAGTGCCGCTGACAATCGCAACCGATGGCCACTTTGCAGAGCAAAGTATTGGGGTAATAGGCACCGAAAACACGATTTTTTCGGCATTTAACATCGCTATTGTTGTGGGCTTGTTTATTATCATGCCGCTGGTAAATCGCTATATGTTGCCAAGCGAAAAAGACAGCGTTTATGTTGACCCTGCAAAGCTTGAAGATGAATCAAAGCAAGCAGATACACCTACACGCCCTGCCGAAGTAATTGAACATAGTCGTTTGCTTGGTATGGGGATAGGTGCCTTTGGTCTTGCCTATTTATTCTATTATTTTGTACTAAACGAAGGCGGCTTAAACTTAAATAGCGTGATCGCTATTTTCTTATTTAGCGCAATTTTACTGCATCAAACGCCGCATAATTTACTTAGCAGCTTACAGCAAGCAATCCCTAGTGGCGCTGGTATTGTGATTCAATTTCCCTTTTATGCGGGCATCATGGCGATTATGGTAAAAACAGGACTTGCTCAACAAATCTCTGAAGGATTTATTGCCATTGCAACAGCCGAAACACTACCATTTTGGAGCTTTTTAAGTGCAGGGTTTGTAAATATATTTGTGCCGTCAGGCGGCGGCCAATGGGCAGTGCAAGCGCCGATTGTCATTCCTGCAGCACAAACACTTGGCGCGGATATGCCACGGGTTGCTATGGCTGTCGCATGGGGCGATGCTTGGACTAACCTTATTCAGCCGTTCTGGGCACTCCCCGTACTTGCTATTGCCGGCTTAAAAGCCAAAGACATCATGGGCTTTTGCCTTGTGCAGCTGATCATCACCGGCGTGTTTATATCGTTAATGCTGAGTTTTTACCCTTAAGAAAGCTTTATAAACATCACCTATTAGAGAGGGGCAAAAGCTCATAGCGAGAGTCCCTCTTCAAAACGGTTTTTTGTCAAAGCTAGCCAAAACTCAAATTCGGTCTGCAATCACCGCCGAAACAGGGCTTCATTCTACGAAAACAACAGTCTATCACTTACAATTAGAATCACTGCTATCGCTTCTTTTATCTCTTTTTAATACAAAACAAACGATCTTAGAAACAACGAAGTACACTAAAATGAACGCAGATATATCGATAAAATAATCTACCAAGCTACTACTTTTTGAAATAGAAAAATCAAAAGTAAAAAAAGCAACTCTGGTTATGATGTAAGTGATAAAGAAAATTAATAAAAACTTTTGCATAAACAGAACTTTCAATAGCTAATAGTAGAGCAAACTCATCTAGTCATTTCAGCATAAAAATAAGCGCGTAATAAAAGCTACTCACTTAAGCATGTGATAGTTACTAACCAGTTTACTATTCTTTAAATGATATTTAGATAAGGAGAACATTACTCCTTATCTAAAAAATAACTCAATCATCAGTTTCTGTTGGTACAGGCAAGTGTGGCATGCCAAACCCAGGCCTATCTTTCCTTTCAAAGTCTCCTTCATTAACTGTTGTATTCGATAGCACTCCACCAATAACCAGTTCAATTTCAATTGTGGTTAATTCACGCATAATATACTCTCCATGTATTCGAATTTTTTGCCGGATTGTTAATAGGTTAGGCCGTTTTCCGACAAAATTTAACGTGCCTAGCCTTTGCTTTAGTAGCTTGTAAAATACAAGCTACTAAAATCACATTCGATTACGCAGTTTCATTTTGAGCTACTGTACTTGTTAAAGCTCCACCTTGTAACTCAAACACTTTATCCGCCATATTGATAGTCTCTTGCCTGTGAGCAATCATTATTCGCGTCATCTCTAGGTGCTTAATTTGCTCACTGATTTTTGCTTCGTTCTCTTGATCTAAATGACTAGTTGCTTCATCCAAAAATAAGACGCTGGGAGATTGGTACAGCGCTCTGGCAAGTAATAACCGTTGAAGTTGTCCGCCGGATAAATTAGAACCCATATCGCCCACTAATGAGTTATAACCCATAGTCATTTTAGTAATATCACTATGAATTGCTGCATGACGAGCGCACTGTTCTATTTTTAAGTAATTAGGTTGTGGATCAAAGAAGCTAATATTATCGGCGATTGAGCCAGCTAATAGCGTGTCATCTTGCATTACTGCGGCTATTTGTTTGCGGTAATTTTTAAGGCCAAGTTGGGTAATATCCATGCCATCAAGTAACACTTTGCCTGATGTGGGTTGTAATAAACCCAACATAATTTTCATTAACGTCGTTTTACCCGCGCCAGACGGCCCAGTAATAGCAATAGACTCGCCTGAATTTAGCGTTAAATTTATATCTTTTAAAATAGGTGCTTGGTCATCGCTATAACTAAAACTGATATTTTTAAGGCTAAGCTGACCTTTCACTTTATTGTCGTTACTCCCTCTGTAGGCCAAGTCACCATCGCGATTCGCTTCTTGCTTAGTAAGCGCAATATCAGCGATACGGTCAAGGTGTAAGCGCATCATTTTAAATTGAATAATTTGCTCGATGAAATTTGCAAAGCGACTTGTTAGCTGATTTTTATAGGCTATAAATGCCAACACCATACCGACAGATAAGCTATTACTCATAACCAAAAGTGCAGCAAGGTAAATAACCACTACATTCTCAAGACCAAACAGTAGTTTATTAAAAGACTCAAAACTAATATTTAATCGCCCTAAACGTATTTCACTATTTATTACTTCAGCATAACGGTTTTGCCAAATACCTTGGCGCTGCGCTTCATTACCAAACAATTTAATTGTTTGCATACCACGAATGTTTTCTAAAAAGTTTGATTGCTCTTTAGCGGAGTTTTGAATCATTTCTTCTGTGGCTTGATGCAGTGGCCGATACAGCACTAAGCGTACAAGCGTATAAAGGGTAATTGCGCCTACAACAACAGCTGTCAACTTAAGTGAATAAATCAACATCATAATCAATACGGTGATAGCCATAACGCCATCAACAAATGTTTCTACAAACCCTGTGGTAATACGCTCACGTATTTGTGCTAGTGAGCCAAAACGCGAAACAATATCGCCAATGTGGCGGGATTCAAAGTAGTTCATAGGAAGACGCAGTAAATGACGTAATAGATTAACCCCCATTTGCATGTTTAGCAGACTCGAAAGCCTTAGAATCAACCAACTCCGCACTGCATTAGTAATAACTGAAATGATCGCAATGAATGCAAAGCCTAGCGCAAGCACTGTGAGCAAAGACTCATCAAAGCTCACCAACACTTCATCCACGACCCACTGCATATAATAGGGTGTCATCAGTGAAAATAGCTGTAAAACTAACGACAGCGCAACTAATTTAATTAAGCCAGTTTTTAGACCAGTAACAGCACTCCAAAGCTGACTAAACCTCATTCGTGCCTGTTCTTGTTTAGCTTCAAACTTACTGGTTGGCGTGAGCTCCAAACAAATACCGGTAAAGTGCTTACTAAATTCCTCGCTATTTAGATTCCGCTTCCCAAGGGCTGGATCATTAATCGCTAATTTAGCTGATTTTCCCTTCCCAGAAACTTTGGTCAAAACTACAAAGTGATTCATATCCCAATGCAATATACAAGGAGTCTGAAGTTTATGTACCTCTTCAAATGGACACTGTAACGCACGACTCGCTAATCCTAAGCTATCCCCAAGCTCAATTAGCTGCTGTAAATTCATCCCCTTTAGGTTCGCCGAAAAGCGCTTTCGCATGGCAGGCATATCTAGTTGATGGCCGTGATAACTTGCCACCATGGCCATAGAGGCGAGACCACATTCAGCTATTTCGGATTGGATAATTACAGGTACTCTTTTTGAGAGAGAAAATGTTATAAATCCATTTACAGAGTTCATAGTAACCTCAGTCAAAATACTGTTTATTAATCAAGCTCATTTTTTGAGAAGATAACCTCTGAGTCTAACCCCTGCACAACTCGCATTACTATCCCAGACACACCTAAAGTACAAATAACAATCCAAAAATCAATTAATTCCAAACTTCCATTAAGATTTATTCTTAACATAATAAAATTCCCTCCCATGAAAAAAACTAATGAGATAAAAACATATAATGCCCATTTTTTATTTTTGTATATCCCCGTTAGAATAGCTAAAGAAAAACCGAGAACTACAGTAAAGAAAGCTAATTCACCGTAAGAAATTACAGCATCACGAAGCAATAAATTAACGTCTCTTATAATTACATATGTAGACCCCAAAACTATTAGAAAACACATTGCAAAAATTGATACTATTGCAGACAATTTCATTTTCAAAAAAGAAGGGAATTACTTCCCTTCTATCCCTTTCGTTTTATTTCTCAGAAGCATTATGGTAAATGGCTGCTATACCGCCCACTATTGCACCAAAGCCAGCCCCAATTCCAAGAGCAGTAGCTAAACCACCAGTAGTGATAGACGAGCTAGCATATAAGCCAGCAATGATCGCTGGTAAGGGACCACCATTTACTTCTTGTATTTCATTATTGGTTAATTCTCTCATTTTATTTTCCTTACTTTCTAAGTGCATTATAGGTTCCTATACCACTTATAATTGCAGCAAAACACGCTACTTCCCCGTATACCGCTATAGCAACAAATAGAGGTAATGGTCCCCCACTAACTTCTTTAATTTCATTTACATTTAATTCGCGCATATCTATGCTCCAAATTTGTATAGCTGATTATTTATATCTATACTCAGCAAATGTTGATTATTTATTTTGCAATATAAAAATATAGGCAAAATAGGTTGTTAATAGGCTAGCTTTAGCTGCTCGCTAAAGTTAACTAAAGCTGGCCGCTTTTTTAGTAATTTGCATTTAGCAAACCACCAAAACTTTCAAATTTAATTGACTTAACTCACACGCCCTTTGAGGCTGTACAGTGGCTCTAGTAACCACTCAATTAATGTGCGCTGTTCTAACATTATGTCTGCCTCAAACAACATGCCGCTTTTTAACTCAAAGGCCTTTCCATACGCAGACATTTGCTGCTGACTTAAGGTAGCCCTAAGTCGATATACTGGCTCTTGCAATGTAATAGGTAACCGCACTTCGTTTGGTGTAATAAGTGCCTTATCAATACGGCTAATTGTGCTATTGATAAAACCAAAGCGTTGATATGGAAAGGCATCAAAACGTAACCTAGTTTCGTTGCCTATTTCTACAAACCCTGCGGAGCGCGTTGGTAATAGTAATTCAGCAACTAACTCAGAACCCTCAGGTATAATATGCAGTAAAAGCTTTGCTTGGCTTAACACCTCTCCTTCGACTACTTGGATGCCTGTAACAACACCATTATTGCTAGCCGTAATTGTGTAGCTATAGTTGCTTTTTAACTGCGATAGTTGGTTTTGTGTATCTGAGATTTCTCGTTTTAAGTTACTGATGCGAAGTGCATATTGTTGTGGAACGTTAGCAAGATTAAAGCGTAATTGACTCAGTTGGTTATTTTGCTGCATCAGTATTCGAGCTAAGTTTTGCTTTTCTTGCTTAACATCGAGTAAAGCTTGTTGTTGCTGCTCACGTTCTATATTCGATAAAAAGCCACTCTTATTAAGCTGGTTGAAATTAGCTTGTTGACTTTGCAATAGATCAAGCTTTTCATCTGCGAGTGTTAATTGACTTTGTAGTGCAAGCTTTTCTTCATTTAAAAGCGTTTGCTGTGCTTCAAGGTTTAGTATTTCTTGTTTTTGCAACACTTTCGTTTGCATAACCTCATGATTCAAAAGTTTAATTTGCTCTGTTAATTGTTCAACTAACTGTGAACTGAGATCTAAACCTTGACTATCACTTTGCTGAACAACAATTGAAGCAAGTGCTTGTCCTTTAATGACAGAGTCACCTTCTTTTACATGAAGTTTTTCAATTGTTCCGCCTTGATTAGCAAAACTTTGAATGACGCCTTTACTAGGCATGAGAAAACCACGTACGGTTTCTTTGCGGGAATATTCTGCTGTAAAAAGAAATACTATAACCGCAGCTGCAACAGAGCTTAGGGTTACAACAGTTAATTTAATCGATAATGGTTGCGCTAAAGTGATTACGCCAGTTAAACGTTCACTTTGTTGTGCAATCGCTTCCTTTCTAAACAAGCTCATAACAAAATCCTTTTGCTATATCTCTTGAATTTAAAATTAGCGGGACATTCTAATTTTTGTAAATCAGAATTTTCCTAAAAATAAAACAAAGCACAAATTAAAGGTTTAATTACTAAAATAAAGTGGAAAATTAATTAAAATACATTAATTAAATTTAAGCACCAAGCTGAATATAACTTAGTGCTTAAATATTAATTAACTTGCTAAAATCTTCATTGGTAAGCTGAGGATTGGGCTTTCTGAATCAGCAAAATGCATCATCACTGCAACGTGACCTGCAACAACCAGTGCGTACATTACCGCTGAAAAGCCTTGTCCATAAGTATCAAGAGGGGTGAGGTGTGAGTAGTGACGTCCGCGCCACTCAAAGATAATCTCAAGTGCCCCTACAAATAAGAAAAAAACCAGTAGCATCAAGCCAAAGGTGTAACTTAACCACAAGCCAAATAACACACCTAATAAACACACACTAAGGCCTATCCATGAACGCATCGAAAAACTAATGCTTTTAAGTGCATGGCCGCCATCCAAGGGCAGAATAGGTAACAAGTTAAATAGGTTTAACAGTGCACTAAGTACTGCCACACCGGCGAATATTTCCATTTCGGTGGCGTAGTAAAGCACCACTCCCAGCACTGAGGTAATTAATCCAAAAGCGGGCCCCATGAGTGAGATCACCACGTCTTGCCATCGCGTGGTAATTTTATCATCAGAAACAGCCAAACCACCGACAAAGGGAATAAGGTAAATACCTTTAGTTTTAATGCCAAAATATTTCATAGCACGCACATGACCATATTCATGCACCACCAAGCAAGCAATTAGCATCAAGGCAAATTCAATGGAAAATAACCACGCATAGCCTGCCACCGAAGCACCCGCTAAAGCCGCTTTCACGACTTTTGCACTTTTGAAAAATTTAAAGCCCAGTGCCAGCAAACCAATAATGCCGCGTTTTGGTTCAGCTTCTTGTAACTCAGGTAAAGCAAGTTGGCTCACCTGCTGCTGGTTAACAAAGATTGCTAAGCTTTTTTCGTGCACTTTACTAGTATCAAGGCCAATACGCTGCCCCTGAAAATCAAACTCATAAAGATCTGACTCTGGGTTATCGAAGGCAATTGCTTGTTGTTGATGAAAAAGCTGAATTAACTGTGAGCCATTTAAATGCAAAATAAAGGTTTCGTCTGCGAGGCTCAGCTGAAGTCTGACCATAGTTCTTATAAATACGAATAAAAAGTGCGGCTATTATACTGAGGCCTTACAAAATTACGAATTTCCTTTAGGTACAAGGAGGTATATTTTTCGCACCACAAAACAAGCAAAAAACATGACGAAATAACGTTTGTCTACTACTTTTAACTATAGCGTTCTTGTTCATGGAGTGAATATGGTGAAGTCAAATAGACACATTCTCGTAGTGGATGACTCAAAAGCCATCCTGATTGTTATGCATGCCATTTTGAATGAGCTTGAGGTTCCGCACATCACAACCTGCCTAAGTGCAGAAGAAGCTTTAGAAAAAATTAAAAAAGCACCTCGATTCTTTGATGCTATTTTTACCGACCTCAATATGCCAGATATGGATGGTATGGAGCTTATTCGCCACTTAGGCGCTATGAAGTACCAAGGTGCAATTGCCATTATTTCTGAGATGGATCCTAAAGTCATTGACCTTGCAGCAGACCTTGCTCGTAAACATAACGCTCACTTAATTGGTAACGTCACTAAACCTGTACAACTCAATCAAGTCTATTTACTACTGCAAAAACTTGAGCACTTTGCTATTCATGTTGAGCGTACAAAAACCCCTGTTTCTGAGTCACTGCTACTACATGCCATCAGTCATAATGAGATTATTCCGTTTTATCAACCTAAGATAAATCGCCACGATAATCGGGTTGAAAGTATTGAGGTGCTTGCCCGTATCAACACAAGCCAAGCAGATGAAATTATCTTACCAGAGCGCTTCATTTGTATCGCTGAAGACCTAGATTTAATAAACCTTATTACTTTTCAATTGTTTGAAAAAGCCACTAACGACTTTGCAGAAATCAAAGAGCAGTTTGATCCCAACTTAAAACTGGCGTTTAACTTATCTCCTACGCAGCTCGAGGACTTAAGCTGCCCAGATAAACTGGCTTTAATACTGCACCTTAACAATCTAACACCCAGTGAAGTTATTTTAGAAATTACCGAACAGTATGCTTTACGCAGCACTGCACAACTCGAAACACTCAATCGCTTACGAATGCGCGGTTTTGGTATTTCACTTGATGACTTTGGTACTGGCTTTACCAATGTTCAGCAGCTAAAAACATTACCATTTACCGAAATTAAGATAGATCGCACCTTGATTAGTAATATTGAAACCGATCAGTTTTCCCAAGTGATTGTCAGTAGCTTGGTGAATATAGCGATACAAGAAGATCTCGCTATTGTGGCCGAAGGCATTGAACGCGTTGAAGAGCTTGAATACCTCGACCGCTACAAAGAGTTTATTTTAATGCAGGGCTTTTTGCTGTGCCGCCCGAAAGCCAAAGAAGACTTTTTAAACTGGTCGCTCTCATGGCGGCAAATGGTAAAAACTGCAGCAGGACATCGCCGCTAAGGTTTACGCTTATCGTCACTGACGATGGTATTACTGGATTCTAAACGTTGTCGCCAACGCTGTTTGGCGACTTTTTGCATATTGGCTGATTGATCATGCTCATCAACAATTTCGAGCCCCATTAATGCTTCAATTAAATCTTCAAGAGTGACAATACCTTGCACATCACCGTATTCATCCACGACTAAACAAATATGCGTGCGTCCAGACAGTAAGGTTTCGAGTAAAGTAGGTACATGCAAGGTTTCTGGTACGGTGTAAATAGGCTTAACGAGTTTACTTATCTTATAGTCTTCACCTAAACGATGATAAGCCAGCATAATGTCATTTTTATGTGCAAAACCAATAATGTCATCACCATTTTTGTCATAAACCAATACCCTAGAGAACGAAGAAGAACCATGCTCCGCCAAGTATTGGTTTACGGTTAAATCTTTATGCACTTTAAAAAGCACCGTACGTGGTGTCATTAAGGTATCGAGTTTGGCATGACGAAAATGCAGCAGGCTGCGTATGATTTCAGATTCATCTTGCCCAAGCGCTCCAGACTCAGTACCAATATCAGCCATAGCTTCAATCTCTTGGCGAATATAGTAGGCTTCATCGTAATTACGCCCTAAAAAGCGCGTTAGAATATCTGCAAACCATACGAAAGGTTTTAGAATAAACACCAACCAAATTAGGCTCACACTAACAATGGGTGTTAATCCTCGCCAATAATTAGCCCCTAATGTTTTAGGGATAATTTCAGAAAGCACTAATACCAATAACGTCATGATTGCTGAAGCTATACCGACGGCAGCATCAGAGAACACCACCGCAGCTTGTGCGCCAACACCAGCGGCACCTGCTGTGTGCGCTATGGTATTTAACGTGAGTATTGCAGCTAAAGGTTGGTCTATATTGTCTTTAAGCTTACCAACACGTTTTGCCAGTTGTGGTTGTTGCTTTCTGAGCATGGCAACATAGCTTGGTGTAATACTTAACAGTACCGCCTCCATCACTGAGCATAAAAACGAAACCGCAATGGCAACAAACATATAAACAAGTAACAATGTCACTGTAAGCCCTCTTAAAAAGTTAACCTGCTCACCATAGCAATTGAAAACCACAAGCTCAAACCCGACTGCAATCTAACGCAGAGCACTTTTTGGGTAATTTGCAGCGTGCTATATTGGTTTAAATTACCTTCAACAGGCGAAACTATGACACTTTCAACTACTTGGCTAAGCCAATCAGCCAAGCTAAAGACAACATTCAGTGCATTAGCGCTATGTGCGTTAAGCAATACATCAATGGCCGCTGCCATTGATAAATCAGCGGTGCAATTTATTGGCCCTCTTGGCGAAGATATGCAACTTAAGCCATATCAAACGGATCATCGCGATGCCATTATTGCTAACCTATTACCTAGCTTGCAAAAAAGCAGCGATAGCATACGCGTTTTTGGTAATGAGCTTGACTGGCAATCATTCGACAAAGTGAGCGCGCTAACACTCGGTGGTTTGCAAGCACTAAAATTTACCGCCTCGACAGAACGTTTTAGCCAAGGCTCATTAACACTTAAAGGCATTGAAAACGCGCAGCTATTTATTGATGGTGAAAAGCAAACAGAAAAAAATAAAAGCTATGAGCTAGCTTTAAGCCAAGGCGATCATCAGTTTGTTATCATCACTGAGCAAGTAGCCAACTGGAATGAGGTTGAGCTTGATTTTACGGCTAAGTCAGAACTAGATGCTGTGCAATTTAGCGCTAAACAACAACACGGTTTGTCTGCTAAGCAATTATTTGATGCGCCAACAGTCAGTTATATTTCAATGGCACCAAATGGTGATTACTTCATTACTAGCCAACGTCATTACGAAGATGCAACCGCTAATCAAGCGCAATTTGTTACTGAACTTAAAGACGCAAAAAACAATACGCTTTATCGCTTTGAGTCAGCCCAACCGAGTAACATTACTTGGAGCCCAGATAGCAAAAGTTTAGTGTATTTATTAAATGGCGAGCTTAAGCGTTTAAACCTAAAAACCATGCAACTTAGCGTCATTGCTAAAAACCTCTCTGGTGCAAGTGGCTTTCAGTTTTTTGATAAAAACAGCTTAATTTTTAGTTGGTCAAAGTCTCCAACAGACAATGGCAAGCTCACTAAACATTATCAAGGTCTGCAAGACCGTTGGTCTTATGCTCGTACTACATCGCAAGTCTATTTACTCGATATATCAACAGGTCTTAGCAAAATCTTAAGCCAAGGCCCACTTAGCCATTCACTTGAAGATTTTGACGCTAAAAGCGGTCACGTCTTAATGAGCCGCTCAGCACAAGCAATGCAGCTATCACCACAGCCAGCAACAGAACTTGTTGAGCTAAACCTAGCGACATCGGCTACTACGGTAGTTGGTCAATACAATACATTTAATCAGGCTAAATATACTGACGACGGAATTTATGTCACTGCCGGCCCAGATTTTAATAATGGCTTAGGTCGTGATCTTCCTGAAGGAATGCTTGCTAATAACTATGACGGTCAACTTTATTTACTCAGCCGTGACGGTAAAAAGGCAAGCGCTTTAAGTAAAGAGTTTAACCCGGCTATCGGCCAGTTAAACGTACTTAAAAATGGTGATGCGCTTATTAAAGTTACCGAGCAAGATACTGTACAACTTTATCAATTCGACTTAAGCAAAAAGCGTTTTAATAAAGTGAATACGGGTTTTGATGTTGTTGAGCAAGTTAGCTACTCACACGAACGCACCCCGCGCATTTTGGTTACCGGCACCACAGCGTCAACACCTCAGCAGTTAAAACAACTAAGCTTAGGTAAGAGCCGCGCTAAAGTAATGTGGGACTCTAAGCCAATTGGCTATAAAAATACGCAAGTAGCCTCACTAGAAGAATTTAACTTTACTAATAAAGATGGCATTGAAATAAAGGGGCGTGTTTATTTACCGCATGATTTAGATAGCAATAAACAATATCCTGCGCTGGTTTATTATTATGGCGGTACATCACCAGTAACTCGTGGTTTTACCGGTCGCTACCCATTCAACCTATGGGCTGAGCATGGCTATGTTGTTTACGTTGTACAACCTACTGGTGCAACCGGCTTTGGCCAAAAATTTTCGGCTAAACACGTCAACGCATGGGGTGAATACACCGCCAACGACATCATCGACGGCACGAAAGCCTTTTTAGATAAATATAGCTTTGTAGATAGTAAGCGTGTAGGTAATTTAGGAGCCTCTTACGGTGGCTTTATGACCATGCTACTCGCAACTAAAACGGATATGTTCAGTGCATCGATTGCTCATGCTGGAATCTCAAATATCACCTCGTACTGGGGCCAAGGTTGGTGGGGTTACTTATACTCAGCTGAGGCATCTAAAAATAGCTACCCGTGGAACAATCCTACACTTTATAGCCAACACAGCCCGGTGTTTCATGCTGACAAAGTAACAACGCCGCTATTACTCCTTCATGGTGATTCAGACACCAATGTACCGGTTGGTGAAAGCCACAATATGTACACGGCATTAAAGTTATTAGGTAAAGATGTTGACCTGATTGAGTACAAAGGTGCAGATCACCAAATTTTTGCTCGAGATAAACGTTTCGACTGGTGGAATACCATGTTGGCTTATTTCGATAAAAACTTAAAAGATCAGCCACAATGGTGGCAATATCTTTATCCTGAAAAGTAGATTAATCACTTGGCTGAGTACTGTGCGAGTGCTCAGCTTTCACCCTTTTCAACTATAGCTAAGCCATTAAATTGTAAGAAATAGTTACAAACCTCGCCAATACACTTCTCAGCCTTTGCCATACAGTGCTAACATAACAACAAATCAAGTGTGAAATTAAAGCGAATGACTATTCAGGTTTTATTGGTTGAAGACGACGAACTACTCGTTAAACGCATTCTTAATCATTTCAAAGAAACTGAGTTTAATATTGAGGTAGATTCAACGGGGGCCGATGCATTAAGCATTGTGCAATCGCGTGCTTCATCAAAAGAAGCAATTTCTCTAGCCGTTATCGACATTGTGTTACCAAAACGCGATGGGCTTTTGCTTGCCAAAGAACTTAATGCACTAACAGATATTGGTGTTATTGTGCTGTCTAGTCGTGACTCGCAAGCTGACCGTATTGCAGGCCTTGCACAAGGTGCCGATGACTATATTTGCAAGCCGGTTGACTTACTTGAACTTGAACTTCGAATGCGCGCTCTTTTTAAGCGCATAAAAGGCTCTCAGCAAGATGATGAGAGTGAAGAGTTTATTGAATATGCCGACTTTAAACTGCACCCAGATAACCGCACATTAGTGACCCCTAATGGTGAAGAGTCTCGTCTTACAGAAGCAGAGCACAAGGTACTTATTTGCCTTATTGCAAATGCAGGTAAAGCGACATCACGTGAAAAAATTTCCGAAGAAATAGGTCAACCAGACTGGAGCCCAAGCGATCGTACCGTTGATGTACTTATTGGCCGCTTACGTAAAAAGCTAAGCGATGAAAAAGATCAAAAGCGTATCGTTACCGTTCGCGGCAAAGGCTACATGCTATCTATTTAGCAAGCTTACTAATACTGCGTTAATTGGCTAATTAACCGTTCAAAGGCGCGATAATTCAACGCCTCTTTTAATTCATTTAAGGTAATCGCTGGCTGTGCTTTCAAGTCGCTAATTGTGCGTGCAACTTTAATAACACGATGATACGAGCGTGGTGACAGAGCCAGTTTTTCGCTGGCTTTTGCTAAAAACTGCAGCTCAGCAGCTGCCAACTCACAATGAATGCTCATTTCTTTATTATTCAAGCGAGCGTTCACTTTGCCTTGCCGGTTAAGTTGAATTGCATAAGCTCTTTCAACTCTGGCTCTTACTTGTTCACTGCTTTCTTCTACTTGCGTGCTCTGTAATTGGCTACTAGTGAGTCTCGGCAGCTCAATTTGTAAATCAATCCTATCGATAAATGGTCCAGATACTCGAGATAAATAGCGCAATACTTGATCTGGCGTTGCACGCTTATCAGTATGACTTCCTGTGGGGCTAGGGTTTAATGCGGCGATTAGCTGGAATTGCGATGGAAATTCCATTTGTCGTGCCGCTCGCGATATAGTCACCACGCCCGTTTCCATTGGTTCACGCAGTGAATCGAGCACCTTTCTCTCAAATTCGGGCAGCTCGTCTAAAAACAATACGCCATTATGAGCAAGAGAAATTTCCCCCGGTTTAGGATTCGAAGAGCCACCAACAAGGGCAACAGCAGAGCAAGTATGATGTGGATTTCTGAAGGGTCGCTCACGCCAATTCGATAAATCAACCGATTGACCAATTATCGAATATAACGCGGCAGTGCTAATTGCTTCATCATCCGACATGGTTGGCATAATCGTAGGCATACGCTGGGCAAGCATTGACTTGCCAGTACCTGGAGGGCCAAGAAACAGTAAATTATGGCCACCAGCGGCTGCTATTTCGAGTACCCTTTTCGCGCCAGGTTGGCCTTTCACATCACTTAAATCGAGTAGCGAGTCACGCTGCGACTGCTGCTCTGGATAACAAATATTAAGTGGCAGAGGTTGCTGATTTAATAAGTCATTCCAAACATCTTGTAAGGAGTAAACGGCTTTTCGAGAAACGCCCGAAACAAGACTTGCGAGATTATCGTTTTCGGCGGGTAAGAAACAACATCGGCCCTGCTCTTTCGCCCCTAACACCGAAGGCAAAATAGCGTTAACTCCTCTAACTTCACCATTTAAAGCCAACTCTCCGTAAAACTCATAGCGATGAATATCAGGGCAGTTTATTTGCCCAGAGGCAACTAAAATACCCACAGCAATAGCCAGATCAAAACGGCCACCTTCTTTAGGTAAATCTGCAGGCGCAAGGTTGACGGTTATTCGTTGATCTGGAAAACCAAACTGAGAGTTTTCGAGTGCGCTACGCACTCTATCTTTTGACTCTTTGACTGACGCTTCAGGTAAGCCAACGATATGAAAAGCTGGCAAGCCATTTCCTAAGTGTACTTCTACAATCACTTCAGGAGCTTGCACACCCACTTGTGCACGTGAAAATATTCTAGCTAAAGACACGATCCATGATGTCCCTATCATTCATCCTTAAATTAAGTTTAGTCGGGATATTTAAAAACGTGTAATGTCAGTTGCCATTTCATTGCTGCTAAACGCAGTGATAAGGTCATAAGCATGGCTAATATCATAGCTACTTCAGTCACAAAACCCAGCGAGATACTTAATGTATAAACAATGCCACCAGCGATACAAGCAATGGCATAGAGCTCGCCCTTTAATAGCATCGGCATATTTCCAGCCAGCACATCGCGGATAACACCGCCAAAACAGGCTGTTATTACACCCATGATAATCGCGGTGGTATCTGGCATACCTGCGAGCATGGCTTTTTGTGTACCCATCACCGCAAAAAATGCCAAACCGAAAGCATCAGCAACTTGCAGCGCATTAAGTGAAATAGAACGCTGCTTATTGATTAATCGAGTGGTGACAAATACAGACAATAAAATAGCCCAAAAGTAGCTTTGATCATGTAGCCAAAATACGGGAACATCTAAAATAACGTCGCGTACAGTCCCACCGCCAATAGCAGTAACTGTGGCTAACACAACAACCCCAAAGCCATCCATTTTTTTGTTGTACGCCAGTAGCGTTCCAGAAACTGCAAACACGGCTACGCCGAATAAATCAAACCAATGGTAAAGTTCAGTCATGTTTGTAACTAAAAAGTAATGTTAGTGCCGTTGTAACATAAACTTTTCAATCTTTTAAGCGAAGTTTCTATTACTCGCCTTTTTCGACCAGCTCAATAAACTTTAAACTCTGCATCATAACGCTGTCTGCAAGTGTAGAGTCTGAAAAGTAAGATTCCTTCTCAGTTGCTTTGCTAGGAGCTGCCAACAAGATGTTATAATCATCCTCTAACTCGACCCATAAGCTTCGCTCTTGGGCATTTAATTTCGCATGCTTCTTACGAACATTGTCAGCCTCATAAAACGCCTCTTGTGCTTTTAAGAATGCATCTTGTGATTCTTCGCTCATATCCTCACTTGAAAACAAGCTATTACTTAAATCACTAATGTCTTCTTGCATTGCATCCATTGTTTGGCACCCACCAAGGGTAAGAAGTAATACTGAGAAATATAACGCTTTCATAAACTAACTCCTCAAAAAAGCCCAGTAGCATTGCTGCCACTGGGCTCAGAAAATTACTGCTTAATTAAACTGCCCGATACAAAAGTGTGTAACTCGGGATCATCATTATCATCGTAGGTTTCAGGTACTTCGAAACCTAGCGTTGCTACACTAAAACCACCTTCAATAGTTATTACGGGTGTCATAGTCACACCATAGCCATAATTTTGCGTAGCTGTTGGTTCGCTATACATCATCAACGACCCAAGATCTAATGCCCACTCTGCTGATCGTACTTCACCATCTAACTCAAATGTTGCAGTACCATCATTATTTATAACGACATTAGAGGTTTCTAAACCACTGCCATCATCAGCCATAAAGGTAAACACATGTGAGCCAATAAGATCTGCTTCAGTGAAAGCTGCTTGATCAATAACTCGTGTAACGCGTTCGAAGAGGCCAAAATCATCGCCGTCTTTGAACTGTATAAAGTTACCTTGTGGCTTCACAATAAAGTAAGGGTCAGCAAATTCAATTGGGTCACCATAGGTTTTTACATAGAAATCAACAACTACCTTTTGAGTTTCTGCATCATAGGTGTAGTAACCACCTGATATACCTAACTCATCAAACTCAGTATCATGAGCAAGCTCTAAGAAAGTGCCATCCTCTTTAAATACAGCAATGAAGAAATCTCCATCGTAAGAACCATATGTATAACCCCCTATTAGCGGGTTTGATTCACTGTAGATTCTACTTAGCGTAATAATACCCTCACCTTCGATATCGAATGTCAGCGTATCTCCATCAACACTGGCAACAATACTGCCAGCATCATCTATACCGAAACTACCATTGGCATCTTCCGTAATAGTGACATCAAAAGCGCCTGTTGCTTCATCCCAAGTAAAGTCACCAATTTCAAAACCAGGGAATGCGGTATCATCATCAGGGTCGTCCATTCCTTGAATTTGTAACCATTTTCCATCACGAATAATTACCGCGACATCAGGCTCATCAGCAAGCTGCCAAGCCCCATCTAATGGATGATCCGTTGCTGGACGCTCTACAACAACTTGCTCTTCAGCCATTGCCTTATCAAAGTACCACGCTTGTTTAGCATCTTCAGTACAACTACCTGCTTGCTCATACACGCAAATAGTTAAGAAGTTTCGATCAAAGTCACTCACTTCAGCCTTCATGCTATCAAATAGTAATTTCCCTGATGCTAAACTGTAGTCGTATTGATTGACCACTCCAAGGTAAGTGAAGGTGATTTGATGGCTATACTCAGCCGTCATCTCATCATAAATAGTCGCTATTTTAATAGTTTCTACACCTAGCTCTCTAGGTGAATAAAGTTCAATGTAGTTCGTTGTAATTGGGTAGCCATTATTATCAAAACTTGCGTTTTCTTCTAACCAATAGGGTGCGAATTTGGTTACCCCATACTCATCTGACACAGAGAAGTTACGTAGATGAGATGAATAATCTTCGACACGTTCCGAACCATCATAGTTAAAAAAGCGATATTTACGATAGGTAAAGTTTTGACCATTGTTAGTGGCTAATAATCGCTGCGAGAACTCACTGTATACTTGGCAAACTTCCCCTTCAGGACAAATTGGCTGAACACCATTGCTCGTAAAATAGTTATATCTTAAGAACACTCCCTCACTGCTTACTTGCCAAGAACGAAAGTTTTGATTCAGGTTAAAGTTCATTAAACCATCATCATAAACATCATAGTGGAGGTCTGTTTGAGGTGAGTTATAGCCTTGGTAAACAGTCCATTTACCCAGTAGGTCTGGCTTAGTAAATGAAAGCTGATTATCTCTCATCATTAAACCAGTTACTGTACGTGAGCTATCGTCCGCTTTAGCTTCGAGTGATGCCGCAAATTGATAGCCCACTTGTACATTTTTAACGAGCCAAATAGCGATGTCATAACTAATAGTTTCTGCATTATTGCTTATAAGCAGTCGATTCCCATCAACTTGCCAAGTCACACTAACAGGCGTGTTATCGTTATCAATAAGCGTTCCTGTTCCACCAGAAAGTAACTCAACACTTACTGCACTACTATATCCACCAAACTCGCTTAGGTTATCAATAACCCAATTACCAATAAGTTCATCAGCTGTCACAGCAAGTGTTTGCTGTTGTTCAATAAGGGTGGCGTTATAGTTCGATTCTGTAGTTCTATATACAACATCTGAACTGGTTATGCGTGTTTCGCTTTTACGGAAAAACTCAACCGTTCTGTTTGCATCGTTTTCAAGAAGAATAGTTAGGTCTAACTCAACTAAGTACTCACAAACATCTAGCTGTTCATCGTTTCCATCAGTAACCACAAAGCAACTCATTAATGCTGGCTCAGCCAAAGTAATTGTGATGTCTTGCTCTTGTTGCGACCAACTAAAGTCAGTATCAACATCCAGTAAACTGACATACCCGGTACCATCATTATTAAACTCAAACTGGCCAACTGAAGTTCGATAATATTGTGGCTGCATTAATAAATAGTTGCCGGTCAGATTATTGATTGTTTGATCAACTAGTTCATCATCATCTTTAATCTCTTCTTTTGTAGAGTCTATTAATCCTGGGTCTTGGCTTTCAACTGTATTTATAAAGTCATCAATTTGTTCAGCGCTAGATATTAAATCAAGGGTCGAATCGACACCCTCAGGTAGTTCGTAGTCATCATTATCTACAATGATCTTAATTAACGCTGCAAGTAGCAGTTTTTCGTCAGCATCAACAGCGAGTAAAGCTTCATCTAATGCTTGTTCAGAATCGATGTTTGTACCGTCGCGGCTTAAAAGTGCAAACTCTGCAGTACTGACATTAGTAATGTTTACGCCAAAGTTTTCATCTTTGCTTAATGTGCCATCGGCTCCTGCTTGTGAAACAAGCGTTGCGATAGACTTCAGTTGGGATACAAATTCAACGCCAGGATCAATGGAGTTATTACCCAATGCCACCAGCTTAACCAGTTCATCAGCATCTGAGTCATCAACCTCAATGTTTACGCTATAGCGGCCTTGTGCATCAGCGGTAATCTCAAATTGTTCATCACCAATCTGCACCACAATACTTGAGTTGATAATCGGCTCATCGGTTACAATACCGGTGATCGTTACGCTGAGCACTTTACGTTTAAGCTCAATCGTTACTGTTGCTGTGGCGGTTGCACCATCATCATCGGTGACTGTCAATGAAACAACGACATCTGCATCATCTTCGATCTCAGGCGCGGTGATCGTAAGTGTACTTGTATCGCTGCCGGTAAGTGTTAGATCTGGACCTGATGTTTGCTGCCATGCGTAACTTGCAATTGTGCCATCACTGTCTGTTGCCGTCGCTTGTAGAACTAAATCGCCACCTTCTGTTACGCTGCTATCACTACTAATAGATACCGTGGGATTTTTGTTTGTAGCGACAGGAGGGGTATCATCATCGTCATCACCACCTCCACCGCCTCCACCACAAGCGGTTAAAGCGACAAAACTTGTCGCTAGTAATAATTGTTTTAGATACTTTATGGAATGAAAATTAGGGGGGCTCATCATGCTAATCCTTACATTGTGTGTTGTATTCCCCTAAAAATAGGCAACTGCATGCACAGTTGCCATAACTCAAGGGAAGCAAAACCTATTTTGAACATGAATAAAGGCGGGATCTCAGTGTCGTCCTTAACCATAATCTGAATTCAGTCATGTTTGCCCGTCAAATATGAACACCCGAGATCCCATCAAAGCGATTCATTTTACGTTAAGGTTCAAGGGTAGATTAGATACAAGAAATAAGTATGCTGAATGCCGACAAAAATGTACTCAAATACGACATTTCCTATATAAACAGCATGTTATATGTAATGACATTGGTACTCTTTCGCTGTCATGCCATATTTTGCTTTAAAAAATTTAGAAAAATACGAGCGTGACGAAAAGCCCACATCATCTATTACTAAGCTTATTTGTCGCCCTTGTCTTAGTAATTCAGCAGCTTTACTCAGTCGATAATTACGCAAATACTCACTAGGAGTAATGTTTAATAGAACTTTTAACTTACGTTGTAATTGACGCTCACTAAGCGCTAATTCTTTCGCACAATTCACCATAGAGAAACCTTGTTGCTGGTAATGCTCAGCAACATACAGCTCAAGCTTTTCAAGCAGCTGTTTGTCACGAGGATCAACCACAACCGGTTGCTTTGTCTCAACATGCTCAGGTGCATCCTTAGTTTGCTGTTGAGAATATAAATTGACCCAATGTATCCAATTCTCAACCTTTAAAAAAAGCTCTTCTCTATCAAATGGTTTTGTGATCACATCTAGCGCATGCTGTTGCAAACTACTTACTCGGGTTTCATAGTCTCCCTTGGCGGTCAAAATAATCACCGGAATATGACAAGTAACGGGCGAATTATGTAATGAATCTAAAACAGTAAAGCCATCGACTTTTGGCATCATTAGATCAGTAATAATTAAATCTGGTACTTGGCTCAGCGCTATTTGCAAACCGATCTGACCATCTTCAGCTAATAATACTTGATAGCGATGCTGTAACTCTGTTTTTAGGTAATGACGTAGCTCGTCATTATCTTCAATAATTAATACACTCGCTTTGTCATGACTCACTTTTGATTTTAGGCTTGTACTATCAACAGGAACTTGCTCTGCAAATTGTGCTGTTTTAAATGCGAGTTTAAAGTTGGTTCCTTCTCCTAAACGACTTGCTAACACAATATTGCCTTTGTATTTATCGACCAGACGTTTAACGATAGCTAAACCTACGCCACTGCCTTCTACATTTGCATGACTACTTACTCTGTAGAAAGTATCAAACACCTTGTCTTTTTCAGCGTCTGCGATGCCTTTACCTGTGTCTGTTACTTCTATGTAGGCAAGCTCACCTGATGCGCTTACGATTAAGCTGACTTGGCCTTGCTGAGTATATTTAAAAGCATTGCTTAATAGATTAGTAAGAATCGTGATCACCCCTTCTCGGGTGCTTTCAATAAATACAGCCTCTTCAATATCAACCTTAAAGTCGATGGACTTTTCACCTAACACAGCAAACTGCCCCGCGACCTCTCTGGCTATTGCCGATAATGATACAACTTTAATAATCTCTTCATGGCGCTCATCATAGCGAGTCAAGGTTAGTAGCTTATCGACCAAGTTTTCTAAACGCCTACTATTACGCAATACCAAATTCAGTTGCTCACGCTTTTCAGTATTTCTCTCATCTGCTATGAGCTTTTGCAAAGGCGCAATTAACAAACTCAAAGGAGTTCGTAATTCATGAGATGCATGTGTGAAAAAACGCACTTTATTTTCGAGTGAGTCACTCAGAGCGTCAGCTTGCTGTTCGATTAGCATTTTTTGCTCTGCGATTTCGTCAGTGCGTTCGCTAACAATTTGCTCCAGATAATATTTTTGTTTGCGTATACGGCGAGTCCAAAGCACTGTAAATAACCACACCATCGCCAAAATCAGCATGGCTGCTAGCAGATAAAACTCACTAGTTTGCCACCAAGGCGCAAGAACCGTTATGTTTAACAGTAATGGGGTGAGCGCATTTGCCCCATTTTCACTACTAGCATTAACTTTCAACTGATATTTACCAGCAGGAAGATTAGTGTAGTCAACAGATAAAAACGACCCTGTAGCTTTTCGCCATTGCTGTTCAAAGCCTGCTAACTGATAGGAGTACTGGTTAGTCTGTGGCTCAGAGTAGTGTAGGTAACTAACCTGAAAATGAACCCGTTTAATTCCCGCAGGAATAGTCACTGAACGGCTTTTTTCTATTTGGTATAAGCTGCCTAAACGGCTGACTCCCTGATTTACCACATCCTCATCATCAAACTGCAAACTAGTGAGTGCTAATTGCCCGCCAATAGTATTAACTTCAAGGTCAGCGGGATTAATGACACTAACCCCTTGAGTGCCACCAAACATCAAGCGGCCATCACGGGTTTTTAAATAAGCACCGGCATTAAACTCATTACCTTGTAAGCCATGTCGAGCTTTATAATTTTTTATGCTCATGGTTGCAGGGTCTATTTTAGCGAGGCCGTTGTTAGTACTTAGCCAGACCCTATCTTCATTGTCTTTTAGCAACGCATAAACGACTTGATTAGGAAGGCCTTGAGCGACATTAAGCTGATGAACTTGCTGGTTGCTCAAATCAATAATATTTAAGCCGTTCGATGTTGCGAGCCACATTTGCTGATCAATTTTTAAAAACGCTCGCACTGTATTATCAGATAAAGCCAAGTTGCCTTTGCGATAATTAGTGAGAGTATCGGTTGCTGTGTTGTAGTGATAAGCCCCATCACCATCTGTGCCTATCCATAAATCTACTTGCGAGCTTTTGTATAAACTCGTCACCCGCGCCGTTGGAATTACAAGTTGTGTATTTGCTACAGGCTGTGCAAAACTAGTAAATTTGCCGCGCTGCCTATCAAAGCAAAACAGCCCCCCTCCATTAGTGCCGACCCAAACATTATTTTTCTCATCGACTAAAAGGGCATATATACTGTTTTCAGTTAAGCCATGCCCGCCTTCATCTGCCCGAAAGTGACTGATGCTGCCATCAGTATGCAAAACATCAATCCCTTGCTGCCAGCTGCCAATCCATATATCGCCATTACGATCTTCGGCGATGGCTTTAATTGCATTGCTACTGATTGAATACGGTGAACTTTCGGTGGTTATGCGATCTAAACGATTTAATTGCTGATCAAGAATATCGATACCGCCACCCCAGCTGCCATACCAAATACGTTGCTTTGAGTCTTCAAATAACGCCCACGCATCGTTACTTGAAAGTGGCGTTGGCTTTTTTAACTTACTAAATTGCAATGATGCTGGGTCGAGCTTACTGATCCCATGTGCAGTACCAAACCACATAATGTCGCTACTGTCTCGGTAGATACTATATACCCGGTCATGAGCAAGACTATATTTATCAAACGGGTCATGCGCTAAAACGGTGAAGCTTGCATCAATAGGGTCGTAAACATTAATTCCGCCGCCTCGCGTTGCCAGCCAAACCCGGCCTTGGTTATCAAACTCAATATCACGAATCTCATTACTACTAAGCCCAGAATTATCATCATTAGAAGTCAACCACTGCGTTATTGTTTGGGTGCTTAACGCAATTTTATATAAGCCGCCGCCCTGACTTGCCAACCAAATACTGCCATCAGCAGACTGTTTGATAGCAAAGATACTAGCATGAATATCTACAGGCTCAGCAAAGCCAGAAAAAACCGAATTGATTTGTTGATTATTAATAAGGTCATAATGAAGTAACCCAGCTCCATGCGTTCCTATCCAAAGGGTGTCAGCGATTTTTGATAGCGCATAAATAGGTTTTTTTAACCCTGTTATTAACGTTTCAAGCTGCTCTGCTCGCTTATCGTAACGAAACAGGCTGCCGTCGTAAGTGCCAATATAAACTTGCTGCTGCGCTACTAATAAGCTGGTTATTCGGCGCTCTTTTAAAAGCGGCTCAGAAAATTGATAATTATGTAATGCGAGTTGGTTTACACCACTATTTCGAGTGCCTATAAACAACGTTGACTCGTTGTCGATTGCCAATGGGTAAATATAGTTATTCGCTAGACTATTCGTCTCATCAGAGGCTGTGAATACAGTAAATTCATTACCATCAAAACGGTTTAAACCTGCCTGTGTTGAGATCCAGATAAAGCCTTGCTGGTCTTGAACAATATCAAACACAACACTTTGCGATAGACCATCATCAATATCGTAGTTTTGAAATGCACACAAAGCTGAAGGTAAAAACAGAAGTGCTAACAGCGCTATTAAAAAACGGATCATCCCTAAATCTACACATTTATTATTAGTTATTAATCAAGCGTAGTTCAGTTCAGCTAACATTCATAATCATTTCCCAATTTAGGGATGAATAACTAGGATAGATATCAAGGAGTTGGATTTAGGTGTGAGTTAGCGAGTTAGCGAGTTAGCGAGTTAGCGAGTTAGCGAGTTAGCGAGTTAGCGAGTTAGCGAGTTAGCGAGTTAGCGAGGGTAAAGGTTCTAGGTGCTAGGTCAAGCCTAATCGTGGGAGTGCTTTATGGTGGTTTGGGTTTACTAAAGAAAAGGTTTACATGGATTGTGTTGGGTTTCGCTACGCTCAAACCAACCTACCCGTAGAATGAACGGGTGAATTTTGAGAGCGAACCGACGACCTTCGGGCTCTGAACCTGAATTTCAGGCATAAAAAAACACGCTTTCGCGTGCCTATTATATAATTTCAGTTGGTTGCGGGAGCTGTGAATTTTGAGAGCGAACCGACGACCTTCGTGCTCTGAACCTGAATTTCAGGCATAAAAAAACACGCTTTCGCGTGCCTATTATATAATTTCAGTTGGTTGCGGGAGCTGTGAATTTTGAGAGCGAACCGACGACCTTCGGGCTCTGAACCTATATTTCAGGCATAAAAAAACACGCTTTCGCGTGCCTATTATATAATTTCAGTTGGTTGCGGGAGCCGGATTTGAACCGACGACCTTCGGGTTATGAGCCCGACGAGCTACCAGGCTGCTCCATCCCGC